>CASFXO010000126.1 GCA_949298665.1 uncultured Lentisphaeria bacterium | reverse complement strand
AAAACGGGAATTGAAGACTGCATGGAACACTTGAACATTCCACCCGAAAATCATGTAAAAGTCCTGGGCGGGCAGGGCTGGATCGGCTTGATCGATCACCTCGGTACGGAAGCGACCATTGTCAACGCCGCGCGCGTCTCGTTCGGCAAACTGAAAAAGGAGATGGATGCCCGGGATGTTACGCTCCTGGAATATCTGATCGCCAACCGCCACACCAGCCCGCTGGAACACGTGGTGTTTACCTTCAGCATTCACTGTCCGTTGTTCGTGCGCGGCCAGTGGCACCGGCACCGGACCTGGAGTTACAATGAAATTTCCCGGCGTTACACGGAGATCGATCTGGAGTTTTACACTCCGGTCGCTCTGCGCCGCCAGGCGGAAAGCAACCGGCAGGCCTCCTACGCCGACCCTGATTTCGACGACGTTGAACTGCGCGGCCTGATCCGGCAACACAATGCCGATTCCCTGGCGCTCTATGAAAAACTGCTGGCCTCCGGCGTCTGCCGGGAACAGGCCCGCGGTGTTCTGCCGCAGAATATGATGGTGACGTTCTGGGGGACGGTGGATCTGTCCAACCTGCTGCACTTCCTGCAGCTGCGCGACAGCGAGCACGCGCAGTACGAAATCCGGCAATATGCCATCGCGATCAAGCAGCTGATCCGCCCCATCGTGCCGCACGTCGTCGAGTATTACGAGAAGAACCTCGCGGGGAAATAAGCCATGCCGGGTCCCGGACGCAAAATCCGTATCGCCGTCTCCATCGGCGATCCCGCCGGAATCGGTCCGGAGCTGGCGGTCCGCGCCGCCGCCTCCGGTCGCTGGAGTGACCGCGCGGAACTGGTACTGTACGGCGATCCCGCGGTGATAGCCGAGTCGGTCCGGAAGTTCGCTCCCGGCACCGTTCCGGAAGTGGTTCCGACCGGAAAGTTGGCGAGATTACCCGCTTACGGGATGGCCTCGGCCGACTGCGGCCGGGCCGCCTATGAAGCGATCGGGACTGCGGTGAACGACGCGCTGGCGGGCAGAGTCGATGCGCTGGTTACGGCGCCGGTCAATAAATACGCGGTCAATCTGGCCGGAATCGCCTTCACCGGACATACGGAATACATTGCGGCGCTTTGCGGAGTTCCGGAGGTGGCGATGATGCAGTCGGCGGGAGCGCTGCGGATCGCTTTCGTCACCACGCACATCGGGCTGGCGGAAGTCCCCCGGGCGGTTACCCGTGAACGCATTCTGCGGGTGGCGCTGCTGCTGGACGAGGCTGTTCGCGCGGAAAAGACGGAATCACCCCGCCTCGCCGCGGCGGCGCTCAATCCCCATGCCGGAGAAAACGGTTTCATGGGAAAAGAGGACGAGACGGTGGTCAAGCCGGCGCTGGAGGAACTCCGGAACATCGGAGTGGACGTCGCCGGCCCGTTCCCGCCGGATACGCTGTTCATTCCCGGAACACTGGAAAAATACGACGGAATCCTTTCCATGTATCACGATCAGGGGCACATCCCCTTCAAAATGCTGGCGTTTGATCGCGGCGTCAACTCCACGCTGGGGCTGCCGATCATCCGGACCAGCCCCGATCATGGAACCGCTTTTGAAATTGCGGGGCGGGGAATTGCCGATACCGGCAGTTTCTTCGCCGCCGTCGAACTGGCCATGCTGCGGGCCGAACGGAAATTTCGTATATGCGACTGTCTGGAAAAATAATGGTCTGTCTCATGGCGGCGGGAACATCCCTGACCGCGGCTCCTCCGTCCGGCACGGCACCGGAAGCACCGCCGGTTACGGCGGAAATGGACTCCATTGTCGCCTCGGTCAACGGAGATCCCATCAGTCTGAGCGACATTCTGCCGGAGTCGCGGACCGAGGAACTGGGTCTTTATGCGGCCTATTCCGGCGACGAGCTGTACCGGGCGGTGCAGGCCGTCCGCCGGAAGACGCTGGATGAACAGATCAATCGCAAATTGATCGTGGCCGATTATGAAAAAGACCCGTTCGACATTCACGCCCAGTATCTGGAGAGCGCCATGGACATGATGGCCGTGGGATCCGGTATCCGCTCCCGTTCGGAATTCGCCCGGCATCTTCGCGCGGCCGGACTGGATATCACCCGGCTGCGACTTCAGGTGCGCGAACGGCTGATCGTGCAGGCCATGCTGGCCCGGCGCCGTCAGGTGGCGATTCATGTGACGCCGCAGGAGGTGTTTCAACATTTCGAGAAGAACAAGGAAACGTTTTCCCGGCCCGAGCAATGGGAACTCGGCATGATTCTGATCGGTCGCGATGCGCCCGGACGGGAGGAGACGTTGAAACGTCTGAAGACGGAGCTGCGTGAGACTCCGGACCATTTTGCGGAGCTTGCCGGGAAACACTCTTCCGGCCCCAACGCGGCCGGTGGCGGCAGCCTTGGACTTCTGGAGAAGAAGCGGTTGCGTCCGGAATTCGCCGCCGCGCTGAAGGATGCCGCGCCGGGTCAGGTGGTCGGACCGGTTGCCACCGGGGAGGGGGACTACTTCCTGCGTCTCATTCGGATCGTTCCGGCGGAGGAGGCGGATTTCCTGAAACTGGAGCCGGAAATCCGGGCCCGACTGGAAGAGGCGGAACGGCAGAAGGCGGTACAGAGTTATTGCGACCGACTGCGGGCGGAGGCGGTAATCCGGATCTATCTCTGACGGGCATTGCATATTTCACGGAGAACGCTGCATGCAATATGATTTTTATCCGGACAGCCGTTTTCAGTGCCGCTGCTGCGAATTCGGCTGCTGTTCCCGTTTCGAAGTTTCGGTCACGCCAAGAGCGGGAGAAAATCGAAAAACTCGGACTCACCAATGTGCCGCCGTGGGAACAGTGTTTTCTGCCGGGCCGGGGCCGGGACTTCATTCTGGCCAAGGATCCCGCAAACGGGCGCTGCGTTTTCAGCGACGGCAGCCGCTGCCGGATTCATGCCGGATTCGGTTATCAGGCCAAGCCGTTGAGCTGCCGGGTATTCCCCCTGCACATCCAGCACTGGCAGGACGGCCACGTTTCCGTGGAATACCGCTATATCTGCCCTGCGGTCGGTGGCGGGGAGGGCAAGTCGCTGGCGGAAAACCGTGCCGCGGTGGAGCGCCTCGCCCGGGAGATGGCCGCGCGCCGCCCGGCCGACAAAACCACCTATTCTCCCGAAAACCCCGCCGGGCTGGATGCCGTCCGTCAGGTTCAAGCCGCGTTTGCCGGAATTCTGCATGATCGGAAACTGCCGTTCCGACTGCGGTGTTACGCCGTGCAGCGGATTCTGGACTTCCACCGCCGGAAAGCATTGCGGTCGGCCATTGCCGCGGCCGACGCCGCGTTTGCCGCAGACGCCGCGGCTTTCGTCGCCAAGGCTCGGGAGGAATTGTGCCGCGAATTACAGGCCGGACGGGTGGACGCCCTGACCCGGACGAATTTCCGCAACCTTCTCTGTGGATATCTGCGGGACGACGATCCGAAAACCGCGCACGGGCTCCGTTTCCGTCTGGAGCGAACGCTGCGACAGTTTCTGATCGTAACCGGTCCGGGACTGCTCAGTGATCTCAATCCGGAAGCCCCGCACGCCCCCGGAGGCCTCTTCCCGCCACGCGAAAAGAACTGGCCAGCGGCCGGGGCAGAGACCTGGCGGGTCTTTGAGAATTATTTTTTCGGGAAACTCGATTCCATGCATTTCTGCGGCGGCATGGTGCATGGCTATACCTATGAAGAGGGAATGCGCCATCTGCTGCTGCTGCCGGTGGTGGCATTTTCTCTGGCCTGCGCCCGCGCGTGGCATGACCAGAGGCCGGAAGCCGGGGCGGACGATATGCTGCAAACCGTCCGGCTGCTGGATTTCACGTTTGCCCGGTCGCCTTTTTTCCGGCTGCGGCCGGCGCGACGCTGGATCCGGCAGCTCTCCGGTCCGGAGGCTTATGCCGGACTGCTCCGGGCGGCGCTGCCGCCGGAACCATCCCCCGAAAGGTGAATATTCCATGAAAAAACGCAACTGGTTTTCCGCGTCATGTCTGCTGTCGGTCGTGCTGTTCCTCTCCGGAACGGTCTATGGCGGTCCCCCCTCTCTGCGACTGGGGAAAGCGGTTTCCATTCCGGAGCTGGGCGTCAAATTCCGGGCGTTCGACGATTGTCAGGCCCGACCGCTGCCGACGCTGAACCGCATTCAGCGGGATGGTCGGGAATGGGTCCTGCCGCATGAATGGTGGATTCACGACCAGCACGTCGGCGTCTGGGGCTCCGCACTCGGGCAAATCGTCGCGGCCAAAGTCGACCGCCCCTTTCCGGAGGATGGCGGCAAATTAACTCCGATCGGGGATTGTGAGAAAATCGAACGGATTACCGGCGAATGGCAGGAAGCCGATCTGCGCAACTGGGTCGAGCATTTCACCGGATGTCGGGTAACCGGCCTGGCACCGGACCGGCGCATGATGACCGATCGGAGAATCATCGGATTTGATCTGGTCCGTCCTTCCGGACGGGAATTGGCGACGGCCTATCTCGTGACCTCCAACCGGGAACCGGAGCGACGGGTATTCCTTTATTTCCGGCTGCATCCGGCACTGGATGTCGCCAAGGCCATGCGCACGGTTCTCAAATCCGTGGATTCTCTGGAATTTCAGCTCCTCACCACCCCGCAATCCCGGCAGCCCGACAAGGCGTATCAATCCGGCAACACCCGCCCTGCCGCCGGTAAAACCGATTACACTCCGGAATACCTGAACAGCCGTCGGCAGGTGATCGACAACATCCGCAATTACCGCGACTGGTTCTATCTGGAAACGGAACATTTCATCATCGTCTCCAACATCCGCAGCCGCCGCAGCCTCAAAATGCTCGCCGACACCATCGAAAAAA
This sequence comes from uncultured Lentisphaeria bacterium, assembly GCA_949298665.1. GTDB lineage: Bacteria > Verrucomicrobiota > Lentisphaeria > Victivallales > Victivallaceae > CALXOD01. Next base: position 9,247 of record CASFXO010000126.1, on the reverse strand, counting down.
GTCGGTCCGCCTACAGCGCCTACTTTCCGATCCGGCTGCCGGTCCGGGCGGTAAGCACCGTCCGGTTGTTCCAGGAACGGCGGGATTATCTCAGTTACGTCGGCGCCGCCGGAGAACGTACCATCGGCATGTGGATGCCCCTGAAACGGGAACTGGCGGTCTCTCCGCTCGATTTTCTGAACCGGGGGGACAAGCGTGAGATGATGGCGGGAACCCTGGCGCACGAAGGCTTCCACCAGTATATCCATTTCGCCATCGGCGAGGTGGAGAACGCGCCCTGGTTCAACGAGGGGACCGCCGAATATTTCGAAGGCCTTGACGTCGGCAACGACCGGTACGAGGTGAAAGCCGTGGAAGGACGTCTCGAAACCGTCCGGCGGCTGCTGAAACGGGAACGGCCGGACTTCGCCGCGCTGTTCCGCATGACGCTGCCGGAGTTCTATGCGGGCAAAGTAGAAGATCATTACACGCTCGCGGGAGCGCTGATGTATTACCTCTTCAAGGGCGCCGCGGTAACGGACAGGAAGGAGTATACGAAAATTCCGGAACGCTTCTACCGGCGGATCATCGAAACCGGCGACTGGCGAAAGGCCACCGAGACGGCATGGCAGGGCGTCGATCTGCGGCAATTCACCGACGACTTCATCGCTTTCTGGACGGACGATTCCGGCCACGGTCGGGCGGAAGCCTACAATCCGGTGGCCCCCTGACCGTTCAGCCGCGGTTCCGGGGATCGAGCCGGTCCCGCAACCAGTCTCCCAGCACATTCAGCGCCAGCACCAGCAGGAACATGAATCCGGTCGCCGCCGCCACTTCCCACCAGATGCCGCGCCACAGCCGGTCCTGCCCGTCGGCGATCATCACGCCCCAGCTCGGCGCACTCTGTACTCCGACGCCGAGGTAGCTTACGATGACTTCGCTCATGATGGCCGAGGCGAAGGTCAATGTAAAATAAATGATGACCAGATGAAACACGTTCGGCAGCAGATGCCGGAACATGATCACCACCGGACGCTGGCCGGCGACCCGGGCGGCGGCGATGTAGGGCAGGCTTTTCAGCTTCATGGTTTCCGCGCGGACCACCCGGCAGAGGGTAACCCAGCCGGTGAGCCCGATCGCCAGATAGATGGCCAGCATGCCGGGTTCCGCGCGAAGCACCTTACCGCAGAACTCCACGAATCCAGCCACCGGACCGGACATGAAATTGCGATTCACCAGCAGCGCGAACGCCAGAATGAACAGCAGCGTCGGCATGGCGGCGAACGTGCTGTACAACCACACGACCGCGTCATCCAGCCGGCCGCCGTAGAAACCTGCGATCAAGCCCAGCACCGTGCCGATGACGGCGGCGATCAAGCCTGCGATCAACCCGACTTTCACTGCGGTGGCGCTCCCGGCAACGGCACGCCAGAAAACATCGCGTCCCTGATAATCCGTTCCCATCCAGTGTTCAGGGGAGGGGGGGAGATAGCGGTTTTCCAGCTCCCCGACGGCATAGACCGGCAACCGGTTGTGAGCGTCGCACCACCCCTGATAGATTTCCGTTCCCAGCGCCACCAGCACGAACAGCAACACCGTCGTCAAGGCGAACATGGCTGCCCAGTCGCCGCGGAACCATCGGTGAATCTTCTGCCGGAGCTGCCGCAACATGATCCTACTCCCGACCGGATCGATCCCGTTTTCTGGCAAGATGCACCTGCAACAACGCGATTTCCGCCGGAGTCACCCCGTCGATTCTGGCGGCCTGGGCCAGGGTGGTCGGGCGAATCTTTTCCAGCTTGATCCGGGCTTCGTTGCGCAACGCGGTAATGGGGCGGTAATCGAAGTCCGCCGGAATCTTCCAGTCTTCCAATTGATGCAGTCGTCCGATCGACGCCGCCTCGCGTTGCAGATAGCCGTCGTAATGCGCCTCGATCAGTAATTCATGCCAGACCCGCCGACCGGTCGCCGTATCCGGCAGCGGCGGCAGCAGGGCGGCATCGAAGGGCAGGGGGGCCGTCTCCGGAGAGAAGGAATCCAGCAGTTCCGCATGTCCTTTCAGCGATTCGAACAAGGTTTTTCCGCCGCTGCGGACCCGGCGGCAATGTTCCCGCGCCTGTTCGAGCAGATTCCGGTATTCGCAGAATGCCCGGTACCGCGGCTCAGGCAGCAGGCCGTGGTCATGTGCCCAGTCGCACAACCGCAGATCCGCATTGTCCTGCCGCAGATGCAGACGGTATTCCGCCCGGCTGGTGAACAGCCGGTACGGCTCCACAATGTCCTTGGTCACCAGGTCGTCGATCATGACTCCGATGTAACTGAGATCGCGTGCCGGCTCCACCGGGTCGAGTCCGGCGGCATAACGCGCGGCATTGAGACCTGCGATCAGCCCCTGGCCGGCGGCCTCCTCATACCCGCTGGTGCCGTTGATCTGTCCCGCGGTAAAGAGATTCGGATGCGCCTTCTGCGCCAGTGTCCGGCGCAGCTGGTCCGGGAAAATGAAATCATATTCGATGGCATAAGCGTACCGGGAGATGACCGCCCGTTCCATTCCGGGGATCGTCGCGATCATCCGGCGCTGCACTTCCGGCGGCAGACTGGTGGAAATGCCGTTGATGTAATATTCTCCGGTCTGCGCACCTTCCGGCTCCAGATACAGGAGATGTCGGGGATGATGGGCGAAACGGACCACCTTGTCTTCAAAAGAAGGACAGTAACGCGCTCCGATTCCTTCGATTTTCCCTTGGTACAACGGTGCCTGATCGAGATTTTCCCGCACCACCGCCGCAGTCGCTTCCGTAGAATAAACGCAATAGCAGGGCAGGTTTCTTCCGGCGGCCACGGGCAGGGGAGGGCGCAAGGCCGGATCGGCGAAGGAAAACTCCCGTTCCGCCGTTTCCGCCGGCTGGATTCTCATGGCGGAGAAATCGATGGTTTTCTCCAGAATCCGGGGAGGGGTGCCGGTTTTCAGTCGTCCCAGTCGCAGCCCCAGCTGTTCCCGCAGCGCCTGAGCAAGCAGGGTGGAGGCCGGATCCCCGGCGCGGCCTCCGGCAAAATGACGCAGGCCGTAATGCAGTTTTCCCGAAAGAAACGTCCCGGTCGTCAACACCAGCGCCCGAGCTTCGATCCGGTCTCCCAGAAGGGTTTCGATCCCGGCCGGATGACCGTTCGCATCCATTAGAAAGGCAACGGCTTCCCCCTGCAGGATATCCAGATTCGGGGTCGTTTCCAGCAGATACTTCATGGCCCGCTGGTAAATGACCTTGTCGCACTGGGAACGGGGGGACTGCACCGCCGGTCCTTTTCCCCGGTTGAGCATGCGGAACTGGATGGCGGCGGCATCGGTTACGATGCCCTGAGCACCGCCGAGCGCGTCGATTTCGCGGACGACCTGCCCCTTGCCCACGCCGCCGACGGCGGGGTTGCAGCTCATCTGGGCGATATGGTCCATATTGATGGTAAGCAGCAGCGTGGAAGCGCCGAGGCGGGCCGCGGCGAAAGCGGCCTCACACCCGGCGTGTCCGGCGCCGACGACGATCACATCATATTTTTTCACAGTATTTCTTCTCTTTCCGGAAACTTTTACAAAAAAGCAGTTCTATAAGATAAATCCTTTTCGGGCTCTTCGCAAACCGGTCCCGGGTTTTCATGTGTTTTTTCGACGGGAACATCCTGCCGGAGCCGGAAATCACTCCGGTTTTCCGGTTCATCAATGACCGAAGATCCGATTCGTGCAACTTACCAAAAGGTTATTTACAGGATTCAACACTGCATTTGTTATTAGTTTTATTATAAATACCTTAAAGTATGTCAGAAGCCTGTTCTCTGCAATATATTATTTAACATAACATACATTATGCGACGTTATAAAAACTTAAAAAATGATGTTGCCCGGCCGCTTGAAATATGGCGAAGCGATGATATCTTTGACGCATGACATTCCTGACGTTTTCATGTTTCCGGCAAACATTGAGGAGAGTTCCGATATGATGAATAAGGCACTGGGAAAAACCCTGACGATACTCGGTTGCGGCGTGGTTCTGGCCGGCGGGCTGGTGGGATCCGCCGCCGTTCTCAGCAAATTCATGGTGAAGATTCAGAAGGAAAACACCATTTCCGTCAAAGGTGTGGCGGAGCGTCAGGTCATCGCGGACCTGGCGGCGTTTCAATGTTCGGTTTCCGTCCAATCCGAAAAACTGGCGGATGGATATCGCAAACTGAACACCGATTTCGAGAAACTGCTGGAACGACTGCGGCTGGCCGGCTTTTCATCGGACGAGCTGGTGGACGACGCCATGGGGTATTCCACGGTCAATAAGATTGTCGACGGCAAGGATACCGGTGAATTCAGTCATTATCTTTTCTACCGTTCCATACAGGTGCGTTCGCGCAAGGTTTCGAAGATTCAGGAAGAAAGCCTGCGCCTCCATGCGCTGCTGACGGAAGGGATCGCCATCGATGTCGGTTCGCCGAGTTATTTCATCACCAATCCGGAACAATACAAGCTCGACCTGATCACCGCCGCCACCGCCGCCGCGGTCAATCGCGCCAACACCATCGCCGGGGAATGCGGCGGGAAAGTCGGGAAATTGATCACCGCCCGGCAGGGCGTCATTCAGATCACCCGGCCCGCCTCCAACGACACCAGCGATTACGGTGTCTACGATACCTCCTCTCCCGACAAGGTGATCCGGATCGTCGTCTCGCTGGACGTGGAGATCATCTGATCCCCCCTTCCCCACTGAAGAAACCGCGCGCAATTACTCCGGCAGCCGGTCGTGGGTGAACAGAAAAGGATCCTGACGCAGCAGTTCCGTGACCAGCGCGGCCGTCGGCGCGGCTTCCAGGAGAACGCAGTCGGCCTCCCCGAAGCGTCCCCGGGTGAGAATGCCTGCCCGCTCGAAGATCGGCTCCATTTTGGCGTAAAAACGCGAGTGGTTGCCGACATGGCGACGGGACGGCACCGGAATCACCGTTCCGTCCGGTGTGACGACGCGCAGGGCCTCCCGGGTCTCGGTCAGCATGCCCGGCACACCGAAATGTTCCTCCACTCCGTGCAGAAAGGTATTGCAGCCGATGCCGGTGCCGAGAAAAAGGATTTTCGCCCTGCGGTCGATCAGCCGCCCCCATGGCGACTGCCGCGCGCAGGGCGTGTCGAACCGCTCATGCCCGGCGGTGAATGTCGCGGCGTCCTCTCCGAAGGCCGCCACCGAATGCGTCGGATGCCGGGAACGAATCACCCCGGGACGGTGCCGGAACATTTCCGTCAGCAAGCCGACGATCGAAGGCGTTTCCAACACCGAAAACACCGGATTTTCGGCATTCAGCGTGTAAGTCAACGTCGGCAGAACCAGCAGTCCCCCCTTCCCCGGAAAGGCGCACAGGACGTCCAGCACCGTATCCGCTCCGCCCTCCGTCGGACCGATTTTTTTCATGGAGGAGTGTACCAGCAACGTATCGGACGGCGTGATGCCGAGGGCGGCCAGATCGTGTTCCAGTGAAGCACGGGTATTCATAAAACGAGTCTCCCGGTTAATGGTTTTCTCCATAAGATATCCGGAGAAAAACCGTTTTCAAGCCGACACACCTTGAAAAGCCTGTCAGGCGTGGTATCTTGTACCGGTCAGCAACCAGTGAAAGGGTTTTGTCTTCATGTGCGGCATTGCCGGATTCGTCAACTTCGACCATCGCGCCGCCGCCGAACGGATCATCGGCGCGATGAATCATGTACAGCGCCATCGCGGTCCCGACGGCGATGGCGTATTCCTCGACGACCGGGCGGCGCTCGGACACCGGCGGCTGGCCATCATCGATCTGGCGGGCGGCGCTCAGCCGATGACCAACGAGGACGGCACGCTGCATCTGGTGTTCAACGGGGAAATCTACAATCACCCGGAATTGCGCACCCGGCTGGAGGCGGCGGGACACCGGTTCCGGACCGGCAGTGATACGGAAGTGATTCTGCATTTGTACGAGGAATGCGGCGCGGAGGCCCCCGCCGCATTGTGCGGCATGTTCGCCTTCGCCCTGTGGGACAGTCGGAAACGGGTGTTGCTGCTGGGGCGGGACCGGGCGGGGCAGAAGCCGCTGGTCTATTTCCGGAAGGGGCGGCTGCTGGTGTTCGCCAGCGAAATCAACGCCCTGCGGGAGCATCCCGATTTTCCGGATGAGTGGGATGCGGAGGCGGTGGGCGATTTCCTGTCGCTGCAATACGTCCCCTCCCCGAACTGTATTTACCGGGAAGTAAAGAAACTTCCGCCCGCGCACACGCTGCTGTTCGACGCGGATTCCGGAACGGTTCGGACGGCCTGCTACTGGCAGGTGAATCTTGCGGAAAAAAGCGACTGGTCGCTTCCCACGGCCGCGCAGCGGCTCCGGGAGCTGCTGACCGAGGCCGTGCGTAAACGGCTGATGGCGGAAGTTCCGAGCGGCGCCTTTCTCTCCGGCGGTCTGGATTCGGCGATCATCGCCACACTGATGACCCGGTTGCGGCAGCCGGAACGGACGGCGGCGTTCACCATCGGGTTTGCGGACCGCGCCTATGACGAACGGTCCGGGGCAAGGCTGGCGGCAAACCATATCAACCTGTTGACCGGCAACAGTCTGGACCATCGGGAAAAAGTGGTGGATCCGGGCGATTTCGAGTTATTGCGCAAACTCGTCCCCTGTTACGGGGAACCGTTTGCGGACGCCTCCATGCTGCCGACGGCTCTTCTGTCCGCGTTTGCGCGGGAACAGGTGACGGTGATTCTGAGCGGCGACGGCGCCGACGAGATTTTTGCCGGTTACGAGCGGTATCTGGCGATGCGCTTCGCCTCCCGTTTCAACCGTCTGCCGGAGGCGGTCCGGCGACTGCTTTTCCGGCTGCCGGCCCGGGCTCTGCCGGATGCCGGGGAACGCACCTTTTCCGGGCGCCTGCGGCGGCTGTTGATGATGCTGGGCGCGCCCGAAAACGGTCGGTACGTTTCGCTGCTGGACCGCTGCCCCCCTGCCCTCCGCGCCCGGATCGCGGGCGAACGGCTGCGTCAGGCGGCTGCGGAAACCGCGCGTCTCTTCCGCGCCGGAACCGCGCCGGACGTGGTGGAGCAATGCATGGAAATCGACTTCCACACCTATCTTCCGGGCGACATTCTGCCGAAGGTGGATATCGCTTCCATGGCGTCGTCCCTGGAGGTGCGCAATCCGTTTCTGGATCACGGGATCATCGAATTCGCCGCAACGCTGCCGCCGGCCTTCAAGCTCTGCGGCCGTTCCCGGAAACATCTGCTCAAACACGCCTTCGCCGATCTGCTCCCCCCGGAAACGATCGCGGCGCGCAAACGCGGATTCGGCATTCCGCTGGCCGCCTGGCTGCGCGGCCGCTGGCAGGAACCGGCTCGAATCGCCCTGTGGGAAGGCCCCCTGCCCGACTCCGGCTGGATTGATCCGCGGGGGATGCGGGAACTCTGGGAAGAGCACCAGCAGGGGCGGCGCGACCACAGCTATCTGCTCTGGAGTTTGCTGGTGCTGGCGCTTTTTATGGAAAAACGGTCCTGATCCCCCTCCCCCGGGGACCGGGACCGTTCAGCGGCAAGCCGGAGTTACGCAAATCTTATTCCGCTTCGACCAACGCCTTCAGCTGCGCGTCCGTCGGCGCCTTTTCCGGATAGTTCTTCAACGCCTCCAGCGCCTGGGTGAACTTCCGGGGATTCGGCAGCCGCCCCAGCTCGTACAGATAGTCGATCCGGGCCTGATTTTCCGTCAGTTTCGCCTGCAGAACATCCCGGCTTCCGACAGTGCCGGCCTTGCCCTGGTCCTCCAGTTTTTTTACCAGAGCCCGGCAGCTCAGCCAGTACAGGGCGCTCTCCGCGGCCTGCGGACCGATCTGTTTCATGGCGTCCAGACGAATCACGGCCACCCGGGCGAGATCCAGCTCAAGCCGGGCGTCGCAATAGTCCTCTGCGGATAATCCTCCCGCCTTGAATGCCTCAGTCGCTTCCTTCCAGTTCTGCTCCGCCAGTTTGAGACGGGCTTTCTGCGCCTGCAGGTAGTCCGCGGCCACCCGGGGCGGCATCATCCTGCTGCCGGTTCCCGTCGCCGATCGGACGGTGCTGACGTTGTTTTCCGACATATTAATGCAACCGCCGCCGCACAATACCACGACTGCGCCGATCACCAACGCCCCGGTCTTGATGGATGCTTTCATTTTTTTGCCCCTTTCTTGTCGGTTGACGTTTCCTGCCGCATTTTCTCTACGGCATCTGCCAGAAAAATCCGGTAAAATTCACTGTCCGCCTGCGGCGTATTCAACCGGTCCAGCTTCCGAGCCAGACCGGATTCCGACACCTGAAGCGCCAGAATGGTTACCGCCTCCCGGAACATGGCATGGTTGCCCGGCGCCTGAAACTGCGGATGCGGCCACTCCCGGGCGTCGCGTCCCATGTAGGGCAGCAGAAACTCGGCCGCCTGCAGCAGCCGCCCCCGGAAGAGGTCTTCGCCGCAGTGCCGCGCATAGGACGCGCCTTTGACGAAAATGGAAAACGCATACGTCGAGTAATCCAGACTTCGGGTCCGGGCCAGTTCATGCGGCATGGCGCCGTCCCGGCGGATCTGGCGGTCGATGGCTTCCCGCAGCAGCCGGACGCCGTCCGCGGCGATCTCCTTTTCTCCGGCGAAGAAACCGAATGCGATCAGCTGCCCGCGGTAAGCCGCGCCGATGTTGTTCGGCATCTTCTCGGCGGCGGCGCGCACCTCCGGCGAACGCAGATACCCCAGCAGGTCCCGGAACCACTGCCGCAGCGCCGCCCGGTCCTCCGCCGTCAGCTCCGGTGCGTCGCCCAGCATGTAAACGGCATCCAGCACCGATATCAGCTGGTAGGAATCGATCAACCCGGTATCGATCCGGCCGTCGCAGACACCGGGAATCTCCTGGGAATAGCGCATGTTCGGGTTCATCCGCGTGGCGGGATCGATGAACCAGCAGCGCAGCATGGCCACCGCTTTGGCGGCGATCTCCGGATCGCGGGTGCAATAGTAATAGTGGCCCAGTTTTCTCAGATTGAGGTGCAGCCGGGCCAGTTTCGGATTATCGCCCAGCGCCACTTCCGGGTTGCTGTGGCCGTCCCGGCGGATGTAGGGACGGCCGTCCGGTGTATCCGGATTGGGCCACCAGTAACGTCCCCGGCTGATGTAATCATGAACATCACCGCTGACGGGAAGAATTTTTTTATCAAAGGTAACGCTTTCCAGCGGCAGGGCCAGCAGTTCTTTCTTGCGTTGCTCCGATTGT
>CASFXO010000125.1 GCA_949298665.1 uncultured Lentisphaeria bacterium | reverse complement strand
CGCGTCCCGCGTCCGTTCCCCGGCTCCGCTCCACGCCCCGGGGGCTGGGGCTGCGCCGACGCTGAAAGCGGGGAACGTGCCATGACCGCCGATTCGGAACCGGTGCGGAAGATCATCCATGTCGACATGGACGCCTTTTTCGCTTCCATTGAACAGCGCGACCGGCCGGAGCTGCGCGGCAAACCGGTCATCGTCGGCGGAGCGGCGGAGCGGCGCGGCGTGGTGTCCACCTGTTCTTACGAGGCGCGCGCTTTCGGAGTCCACTCGGCCATGCCGACGGCGCGGGCGCTGCGGCTCTGCCCGCAGGGCATCTTTCTGGACGGCGACATGCGCAAATATCAGGCCGTTTCCGCGGAAATACGGGCCATCTTCCACGAATACACCGAACTGGTCGAACCCATGTCCATTGACGAAGCCTTTCTGGACGTAACGGAAAACCGCCGGGGCTTCACTTCCGCCACCCGGCTGGCCCGGGAACTTCTGCGGGACATTTTCCGACGTACCGGCCTGACCGCCTCCGCCGGGGTGTCCTGCAACAAATTTCTGGCCAAAGTCGCCTCCGGACTGCGAAAACCGGCCGGACTGTCGGTCATTCCCCCGGAACAGGTGGAGACCTTTCTGGAAGCACTGCCGATCGAAAAATTCTACGGCATCGGCCGGGTGACCGCCGGTCGGTTCCGACGCATGAACATCCGCACCGGCAGGGATTTGAAACAGCTGGACCTCGCCATTCTGACCGCAAATTTCGGCAAAAGCGGCGCGTTTTACTACCGGATCGTCCGCGGTATCGACGACCGCCCGGTGGAAGTAAGCGACGAACGCAAGTCCGTCGGCCGGGAAACCACGTTCGCCGAAGATGTCTCCGACCCGCGGCGGCTCCGCATCGTCCTGCGGAGTCTGGCGCGCAAGGTGGCCGCCCGGCTGGCACGCCATCATCTGGCCGGTCGCACCGTGACGCTGAAAGTCCGGTATGATGACTTCCAGACCGTCACCCGGGCGGCCAGCTTTCACCACTTTCTGGACGACGGCGAAACCATCGGGGAAATCGCGGTCGGGCTGCTGGCCCGGACCGAAGTCGCCCGGAGACCGGTCCGGCTGATCGGAGTCACCGTCTCTCATTTTCCCACGGAAGAGGAATTGGCCCGCCCGGTGCAGCTGGAATTCGATTTCGGTCCGGGATTCGGCGGCTGGTCTTCCGGCATCGGCGGCCGGGGATGATGACCGTTGATGAAAACGAACCGGAAACGGGAACGGTTCCAAACCCGGGTCCGGGGGGATTTTTCGGAAAGGTGAATATCGGCATGTTGATTTTTCGTATTGCCGACAGTACAGTATAGGATCAATACCGGGAGGAAGATTCACTATGACAGCTGAAATTTCAACTCCGGCGCCGGAAGACCTGTGGCGACAATTCGCGGATATCTGCGCCATTCCCCATCCGTCCGGTCATGAGGAAGCCCTGCGGGAAATGCTCGCCCGGCGGGCGCGTGACGCCGGTCTCACCGTGCGCACGGATCACGCCGGCAATCTCCGCATCGACCGTCCCGCCGCCGCGGGCCGCGAAGATACGCCCCTTATTCTGCTGCAGGGCCATCTGGATATGGTGCCTCAGGCGAATACCGGAACCGTTTTCGATTTTCTGCATGATCCCATTTCCGTTGAAATACACGACGGCTGGATGACCAGCGCCGGAAACCGCACTTCTCTGGGAGCCGACAACGGTATCGCACTCGCCGCCGCCATGGCCCTGCTGCTCGATCCGGATCTGGATGCCGGGCCGATCGCACTGCTGGCCACGGTGCAGGAAGAAACCGGAATGGATGGGGCCTTTCAAGTGGATCCGGATTTTCTGGAATGCGGTCTGCTGCTCAATCTCGATACGGAAACCGAAGGCGATTTCTGCCTCGGTTGCGCCGGCGGCCTGCATCAGGAAATCCGGTTCCGTACCGAACCCGGCCCCTGCCCGGCCGGGCTGAAAGGGGCGAGAATCGCCGTTTCCGGCATGAAAGGCGGCCACTCCGGCATGGATATCGGACTCGGGCGCGGCAATGCGCTGAGCGTGCTGCTGGACTTTCTGGCCGGACACCACGCCTGCCGCATCGCGGAACTGAACGGCGGCTCGCTTGACAACGCCATTCCGCGCGAGGCCGCGGCGCTGGTGGCGGTCCCGCCGGACGACCAGCCCACCCTCGCCGCGCATGCGGCGGAGGTCGCACGGGAACTGCGTCGCAAACTCGATGTTTTTCCGGATTTTGCCATGACCGTCGTCCCCGCGGGTGTGCCGGAAACAATCTGGTCGAAAGAAGCCGCGCGCCGAGTCGTGGATGCCCTGCGCCACATTCCCAACGGCGTACTGGAATACAGCGAATCTTTGCAATCCACCGTAACCAG
>CASFXO010000124.1 GCA_949298665.1 uncultured Lentisphaeria bacterium | reverse complement strand
TCCGCCTGTTCCGGGGTTTTGTAGAGGATGAAGCGGCCGTGGCGGTTCGGAAAATCCCGGGCGTCCTTCCAGATGGTCCGGGCCGGCGCCACCGCGCGGGCCGTGACCACGTCGAACTGGTGTCGGCACTCTCCCCGGTGGTTCAATTCACAGGACCGGCCGGTGATCACCCGGCAGTTCCGCAGCTCCAGCGCCGCCGCCGTTCGTTCCACGAAGGCGGTTTTCTTGCCGGTGGAATCGATCGCCGTCAACCGCAGTTGCGGAAACGCCAGCGCCAGCACCAGCGACGGGAAACCCGCTCCGCAGCCGATATCGGCCACAGACAGCGGTTCCGAACGCAGTTCCGGGAAGAAGCGGACGATGCTCAGCGAATCGGCCACGTGTTTCACGGCAAAGGCTTCCGGGTCCACGATGCGGGTCAGGTTCACCGTCCGGTTCGCCTCCGCCAGCAGCTCCCGCAAGCGGAGGCAGGCCCCGGCAAAGTGTTCCGGATCCTTCACCCCGCATTCGGCGGCGAAACCGGCAGGATCGAATGCCATCGTTCATTGCCCTTTCTGCAGGATTCCGCCGATCAGGGTGGCGACGCCCAGTACCATCAGAAAGCCGCCGAGTCCCCAGCGCACCCGGTTCCGGGCGCAGGCCGCGCGCAGCACGTCGCGCATCCAGCAGGGTTTTCCGGAAATGCAGATGCCGGCGATGCCGACCAGCCAGTACAGTACCGTCAGCACCGCCGCCCCCGGCGTATGGAAGTCGAATGTACCGTGTACGAAATAGTAGGCCAGCAGAATCAGCAGCCCTCCCGTCGCCCGCGCAAACAGATAATCGAGAAAGAAATAGCCCAGCACCGCCCCGCCGATCGCCATCGGCCACAGCCACGGCACCATCCAGTCGAAGACGATCGGACGCGCGTGGGGAATGCACCAGATCAGCGCCGCCAACCCCAGGACGACACCGAACGATCGGTTGCGCGGGAGGCTTTCCCATCGCGGCAGTTTTTCCGCATTCAGGGTCCACACCCACCATCCCAGCAGCATCCAGACCGGCGCCGCCAGCAGCAGCGCTCCCCGGAATACGGTCAGTTCATTCATCTTTTTTCCCCTTCCATGATCCGTTTCCATTGCGTTGATTCTGGAAACGTTCTTTGACAATAATCCACAATGAGTTCCCGGGAAATGCTGCCGGGAGACGGAAGCGACGGAAACGATTCCGGCCGGAACCAGCCCGCATCCGAAATCTCCTCGCCGTCCGGTCGCAATTCCCCGCCGGCGTATTCGGCGCGGAATCCCAGCATCAATGAATTCGGGAACGGCCAGCTCTGACTGCCGAAATAGGAAAGATCTTTCACTTCAATCCCCACTTCTTCACGGATTTCCCTCCGTACCGCGTTCTCCAGATTTTCACCCGCTTCCACAAAACCGGCGATCAGGCTGTACATCCCTTCCCGGAATTTCCGGTTGTGCGCCAGCAGCAGCCGGTCGCCCCGCCGCACCGCCACGATGACCGCGGGCGCCAGCACCGGAAAAAACATCGCTCCGCAGTTCGTGCAGATCCGGGCGCATTCGCTGCCGTGATCCACCGTTGCCGCGCCGCAGACGCCGCAAAACCGGCGCCGGTCGCGCCAGAACAGCAATTCGCGCCCCCGTGCCGCCGCAATCCGTTCCGGTTCCGGCAGCAGTTGCAGCGCTTCCCGAATGTCGCGCGCCTCAAGTTCCGCGACTCCCGGACATCCCGGCAGCTCCAGCGCCCCGCACAGCCGCTCCCCGAAACGCCCCACCCGGATCATCCGGGCCGCGCGGTTCAGCAATGCCTCCGCCGGAGGCAGGCGCCAGGCGCCGTCTTCCGTACGCCGCAACAGCAGCCGGCCTTCCGTGAAAACCGCCAGCAATGCGGCGGGGTCCCCGTTGACGGCCACCGGGGGCAGCGGCACGAATTCCATCATCATGCGCTCTCCTTCAGTCGGAAAAAGGCAAATGCGTTCGCCGTGGTCAGCCGGGCGATTTCCTCCATGCTCCGCCCCTTTTCCCGGGCGACCCGGGCGGCGATCAGCGGCAGATACCCCGGTGTATTGGGTTTGCCGCGGTGCGGAACGGGGGCGAGATAAGGAGCGTCGGTTTCAATCAACAGCCGGTCGTCCGGAATCATCCGGAGGACCTCCCGGATATTGTCGGCGCGCGGAAACGTCACCATGCCGGTGACGCCGAGGAAGGCGCCGAGCGCCAGCAGTTTTTCCGCCCACTCCGGCGTGCCGGCAAAGCAGTGGATCACCATCCGCCCCCCGGCTCCGGCGAAAGATTGCAGGATCGCGTACAAATCGCAGTAAGCGCCGGATTCTCCCTCCCGGTCCCGGCAGTGAATCACGGCGGGGAGCGATGTCGCCAGGGCAAGTTCCAGAAAATTCTCCAGCACCTGCCGCTGCCGTTCGCGGGGCGCATGATCATAAAAATAATCCAGCCCGATTTCACCGACCGCCGCGCATTCCGGTTCCGCCAGCAGCCGGGAAAAATCCACCGTCGGATGCGTTTCGCTTTCGGCGCAGTGGGGGTGCACCCCCGCGGCAAACCACGCGTCCGGCGTCGTCCGGGCGAAATCCCGCGCCCGGCAGCTCTCCGCATAATCGCCGCCGTTCGCCAGCAGATACAACCGTTCCGGTTCCGGCAATCCGTCCGTTTCCCTCAGGCAGGACCGGATGGCTTCCCCATATTGTTCCGGCGTGCTTTCGCCGCTGTAGTGAAAATGTGTATCAAACAACTTCATTCCCGTCATCCTTTCCCGGGAGAGGCACCGGTTGATTCCGTTCCGTCCGGCGCGTTGTCGTCATCAGGCTGATCTGACGCCCGATGAACAGCGCCACATACAATACGCCGCACGCCGCTTCCAGACCCGCCAGCTGACGGGTGAACGGGTGCGTTGCCACGATATCGCCGAATCCGCTGGTCGTCAAGGTGGTGAAGCTGAAATACCACATGTCGTTCAATTCCGGGGTGAACACCGCTCCCTGAAATGCGAAACTGCCCGGCAGCAGCCGCGACATCAGAAAATACAGATCACCGAAGACGATCGCCAGCAGCAGATAGCTCAGAACACAGCCGAAAATCGGTTCCTTCGGATGTGTCGTATAAAGCGAATAAAACATTACGCAGCATACCAGCAGCACTTCAAAGGCGGTCAGCAGCAGCATCGCCGTTCCCGGCAGTCCCAGCGTTTCGGTCATCGGGTCGTTGAACCGGTTGAAAAACACCTGCAGCATCTTCGGCAGCAGAAAGAGTCCGCCGGGAATCACCGTCAGATACAGTACCTTCCGACTGGAACTGACGAAATAGGGCGCAAAGACGCTCACTACGTAAAATGCCACCAGCAGGCAGCAGGTCAGGCCCTCATGCCAGCAGGACAGCAGCGGATTCAACAACAGAAACAAAATCAGAGCCAGTGTCAGCGAGGCGCATTTGTTTTCTCCGATTGTTTTTATGAGCCGGTGCGGCCATTTCCATTTCGACATGTTTCGTTCTCCTGATGGTTTCCCGTCGTTCCGGTTCCGTTCTTTATTTTCCGGCTGAATCGGCGGAACGTCGATTCTTCTCGCCCGATGCCGCGCCTGTTATGTCCTCAAGCGGCAGTGTTTCGCCCAGCACCTCTTCCACCCGGTCGATCAGCGATTGCAATTGTCCGCCGGTCATCGCCGGAATCAATTCCCGGAGGTTGACCTGCGGCGCCGTCGGAGTTCCCTGAATCGGAATCGTGAGCGGCATGCCGAACAGCGACAGCTGCGACACCAGCGCCAGAGACTGTTCGCCGCCGGTGGCGATCCGTCCGGAAAACGTCAACTTCTCCACCGGAGTTCCCCGGAAATCGCACTCCTCGATTTCAATATATTGTCGTCCCGCCCGGAGTTTCAGTGCACCGGTATGAAAACGCAGTTCGGAAAACGTACTGCCGGAGGCCAGCATATTGTCCTGAAATTTCCGCCATTCCCCCTGCAGGTTGATGGAGCTCGGAAGCAGGGCGCTGACCCGCATCAGCGCCTCCACCGGCGCCAGCAGAAGCCGGGCATACGGATTGAACAGCATCCGGTTGGGAATCACGATGTCCGCCAGTTCCGCCCGGACCGTGCCTTCGGCCAGCGCCGGCCATTCCGGTTCCGGCACGTCCCGCAGATTCAGACGCCAGTCCAGTCGGCGCAGCGTACCTTGGAATGGAGAGTCCGGAACGGACAACGCCACCAGCGGTGCAAGGCGCAACGGCCGTTCCAGGTGCCCGGCGGTGCCGATGGCCATCCCCCGCGGCGTATCCAGCAGATGCAGGGAAAAACGCAGCGGGCGTTCGTTCACCGTCAGGCGCAGCGACGGCGCGTCCAGACGGTGTTCCCGGGTCCGTACCTTGCCGGACAGCCCCAGCGTCAATCCCGGTCCCCAGTTCAGATTCCGCAGCCTCAGGGACAGTTCCACCGGCCGTTTCCCGAAAAACAGCGGCGTCCGGACCCCCGGCAGCGCCGCCGGCACCATGGGCAGTACCGGACGGGACGGGGCGGAAGACGCGGAAGACAACGGTGCGGGCGGGGCGGCGGGCAAAGAGGTTGACATGGCGTGGAGTGCGGCCAGATCCGCCAGTTCCGTTGCCAGGTCAGCACGAATCGGTCGAGTGGCATCACCGGGAATGGCGGCCGTCATTTCCGCGGCCAGCAGTCGCCGCGGGCCCTGATGCA
>CASFXO010000123.1 GCA_949298665.1 uncultured Lentisphaeria bacterium | reverse complement strand
GTTGCGGACAAAGTCGGCAAGGCGCATTTCATTATACGTCCCGTCGAGATAATGGCACGGCACGCCGTCCAGTTCCACCAGCGGCACGGCATAGGCGTAAACCCCGCCGGGATTCCCCTGCGGACCTGCCGGCCCCTGTTTGCCATCCGCGCCGGTTTCCCCCTGTTTCCCTTCCTGCCCCTGCGGGCCGTAGGGAATGGCGAACGGATCCGACGGCATTCCGGAAACACCCCAGCGGACGCGCTCCAGCGTGTCGCCCGGCTGTAATTCGCCGTGCCAGTCGGAACCGTCGGCGCTGAATTCGAAAAACAGCGCAGGCGTAACCGGTTCCGGCGGATTTTTCGGGTCGTAAAGGCGCGGGACGGCCAGCGCCGTGTCGAACATCAGCACGTCGCCACCGTCGCCGTCCCGGTGAATCTGGACGCGGATCTTCATGTTTTCGGACTGAACGTACCGCACATATTCTTCGGTGTAGGTGTTCACGTTGAAAGCCAGCGTTTCCGCCCCCGGTTCCGGCGTGCAGGTCGCGGCAAAAAGCGTTTGACTGCCGTAATACCCCAGCGCCCCGGAAAAGGTGTAGAGCGTCCCCGCTTCCGGCGGAACGACGCGGCCGGCGGCGTCGAGCATCTGAAATTCCAGAAGCGTCCGGTGTTCGCAGTCGATCCGCAGCGGCGCCAGCGGCGCCGTCCCGTCCGCCGTGCACAGTCGGCGCGTGGCAAGATCAAAATAGTTCATATCGATTCCTTTCCGTTCATCACCGGGTCATAGTATTGGTAATAGGGCGCATACTTGCAATATCTTACATATCCTGTTTCCGGAAGCAGGAACGACTTGTAATGCCATTCCGGGTCCGGCCCGCTCAACGGCGACAGGGGGACGAGGTCCGCCGGCGGCGTACCGATGAAATAAACGTCTTCCGGATGTTCGGCGTCATACGTGAACGATTTGATCATGGTGTATGCCCCGAGCGGCACCCCGTACCCATAATCATTGTAATCGGATCTATAGAAGGTTCCTTGCGACCCCTGACTTTCCGACACCGGGTCGAGGCACCAGCTGCCGCTGTCCGTATCATAATTGGCTCCGAAGGCATACACCTGCACGTCGCAACTTTTATGAAGTAAATAGGAAAGACTGAGATCGTAGAAATTCTGGGACAATTGCCAGTAATCGCTTGATCCAGCCATATTCACCCATGTTTCCGAAGTGATCCCAGGTCTTGCGAAACCGCTTTGACTGAATGGTGTTACCAGCAGTTCTTCGATCATTCCGGAAGATCCTTCGCCATATCTTCGTCCGACGCTGCGGCTGTACACGCGGTATGGATAAAAGTAGCACTTCCCAGACCGTTCCGTCAGCAGATTCAGAATCCGGTAACGCTGGATGACCCACGGCAGATAAAGTTTTCGCAATAACCATGCTTTTCTGTCCGGCATGACCCGGATCAGGGGTTCCCCCAGCGCTTCTTCCAGATACGCAATGGTGATCGGCTGCATCGTGTAAGGAATCTGCGCCCCGGCCAGAATGTCGGCCGGGTCCGGCAGGTCCGGAGGCCCCGGAATGGAAAACTTCGAACTTACCCCGTCATCCAGATATTGACTCCCGAACAACCTTCCATCGAACAACTGAAATTCATTAAGGTCATACGGCTCCAGCGGGTCGGGGGGCAGCGGATTGCCGTCATCTTCCCGTTCCATCAGTGCCGCCCACAAATGATTAAACACTTCGCGCGGGTGGGTCATGTCCCACGAAAAACCCTGATCCGCCCAGCTCATACGAAAAACCTTTCCCCGAAATAAATCGGCTCGTTGCGACACCAGCGCTGAATGATGGTGCCGTCGGTCAGAATGGTGGCCAGCTCATAGGAGACCTTCGGCAGCGTCGCGGCAATGCCGAAACCGACGGAAAATCCATCCGTTTCGGAATAAGCGGCCTTGAGGTACAGATGCCCCGCCTGGAGCGGCAGCACCGTCGCCGGGACCGGGTCGTCGCTCAAATCGGTGTAACCGGCGATTCCGGAAGTCGGATTGGCGTTGTCGAGCACTTTGATCTGCTTCGTCCCGTCCGCGGCGTCTTCCGCCGGAATCACCGCGAAATAACCGGTGTATCCGGAGGATGACTGGGCCGCCGGCGTGGAAGCGGGCAGATGCACCCGGAGCGTATCCGTCCCGTCGGTAAAAATCGTTCGTCCGTCCGGTTGCGGGTGCGACATGGCGTATGCCACACAATCCAGCAGGCGGCACAACCACTCCGCACTGAGCAGATCCGGATCGGTGGTCGGCCGGGTCGGCAAATCAGGTTTCGGCATAAAGATCTCCGTCAATCGTACTGTTGTTGGTGTAGGTGACCCGCTGGACCCAGTAGCGCCCCTCCTTGCGCATGGAAGAGCCACCACGCAGCCAGGAGCCGGTGGCGCCGAACGTTTCCGGAGGAGTGGCGATGTGGAAATCGTCGGCGATCTGCTCAATCAATTTGCTGCTGGATGTCGAACGGCAGGTATGCGTCACCACCGCAACGCCGGTCAGATAGGATGTCGTGCCCGGTTTTTCCTCCGGCAGCAGCACCCGCCATTGATCGGGGACCGATTCCTCGGGACGCGCCCAGCGCCACTTCCGGGAATCCTCTTCACTCATCCGGTCATCCACCGCCGTCAGCCACCAGGACGGGGAAGCCGTCACGCCTTCCGCCGCCAGCAGCTTGTGATCCCAGTTGTACCGGTAGTCCGGATGCTGGTTGAGCGGCGCGGAGAATTCCCGGGTCGAGTATTCCACCGATTCGTACACCTCCGTGTCGCCGAGCGGCGCCATCCCCGGCGGATAGGCGTAAACGAGAACGACTTCATAGGTTTTCCCGCCGGCCATCGCCCGAACCGTCCGCGATTGCAGCCGCAATCCCGAAAACGCATTGAAAAAGGAATGTTCCGCATTGGCATACGCCGTTCCCGGTAGCGGAATCGCCCCGATCTCCGAGGCGCCCACGACATAGCGTTCCGTAATGGTTTCATCGCCCTCTTCGCCGGATAATTCCGGATACCCGGGCTGCATGACCCAGCCGATCTGTCCGATCAATTTTGCCGGATTGTCGCTCATCACACCAACTCCTTCTTCGGGTTCTGATTCTGAAGCAGCACCGCTTCAATCCGCGCCAGCAGCCGATTCCGCTCCATATCCAGTCCGGCGTCTCCCGCAGCGGCATTTCCGTCCCCCCGGAACACCGCTCCGGATGTCGCGCCGCCCCAGCTCCAGCCGGTCGCCGCGGCGCCCATGTTGCCGCGCATTCGCCCTGCCGAAGGAGAAACGCCCTCCAGGCGGTTGACCTCCCGCAAAACCCCCGCTTCCCGGGCGGTCAGGGAACCGTTT
>CASFXO010000122.1 GCA_949298665.1 uncultured Lentisphaeria bacterium | reverse complement strand
CAGGAGGCCTCGGAAGCGATCATGGTGGAAGCCGCCTCCACCATGCTCAATCCAAAATGGATCAAGGCCTTGCAGCAGGAAGGCGCCGGCGCGGCGGACACCTTTGCCAAAACCGTCCGCAACACCTTCGCCTGGTCGGCCCTGCGCCCGGACGTGATCCCCAACCATCTCTGGAACGAATACAAAGCCGTTTACATCGACGACCGCGAACACCTCGGTATGGATCGTTATTTTGCAGAAAAAAATCCATACGCCCGCCAGGAGCTCACCGCGGTCATGCTGGAGGCCGCCCGCAAGGGATTCTGGAAGACGGATGAAGCCACCCTGCGCCTCCTCGCGGAACTGCACGCGGATTCAGTCCGGCAACACACCCCGGGATGCAGCACCTTCGTCTGCGACAACGCCCGGTTGCGACAATTCATCGCCGCCAGACTCGATCCATCGGCGGCGGAGTCCTACGATCAGGCCGTCGAACGCATTCGGAGCGGCGCCTCCCGGCCCTCTGCACAGGTCGAAGGCATGACCCTGCGCGAACAGGAGACGCCGCGGGAAAAAACCGTTCGCTACCTCAAAACCTCCCTGCCGGTCGTCATCATCGTCGCCGCGGCGCTGCTGGCCGTATGGCTGGGCGGACGCCGCGCCCGCCGGGAATAAGTCGCGCTCATCACCTCCCGGCGGCGGCCTTTCGCCGGAGACGACCGCCGCCGGGATCCCCCCGCATCCCCATCTCGCTTTCGCCACTCCCGCCTGCCGTGGCCTCCCAGGTCTCCTTCCCTTCTCGAAATCATTGCTCAAAATCCTTCCTGAAGACTTGAATTTCCCAGCTCAGGAGCTATATTTAAAAGGATTGGATAAAAAAATATCTAACTAGTCGGAGACCGTATGTCGAAACCGGAAATCTCGATTTGTCTCGGAAGTTCCTGTTTTGCCCGGGGCAATGAACGCAATCTGCAGCTGATCGAAGAATATCTTTCCAGCCACAATCTGGTTGACGAGGTGGATCTTCGGCTGGGCTGCTCGCTGTGCCAGGGGAAATGCGCCTCCGGCCCGAATGTTACGATCAACGGCGTCACCTACGGCGGCGTGGATCCCGGCATGATGCTCGAATTGCTGAAGAACTTATTCAAGGAACAGCAGAAATGAACCATGACTTTCCGGTTTTCACCGTGGAGAACAGCTGTCAGGACTGTTACAAGTGTGTCCGCCATTGTCCCTGTAAAGCCATCCGGGTGGAAAACGGCCGCGCGGCGGTCATCCCGGAATTGTGCGTAAGCTGCGGCCGCTGCGTCCGGGTCTGCCCCGCGGGCGCCAAGAAAATCCGGCCGGACCTCTCGCGGGGACGCTTCCTGATGGGCCGAAAAAAAACGGTCTACGCCTCGCTCGCGCCAAGCTACGTCAGTTACTTCAAGGAGATTCCCCCCCGGAACCTGATTGCGGCCATCCGCGCCCTGGGCTTTGCCGGGGTCAGCGAAACCGCCCTCGGGGCCCAGGCGGTCAGCGCCGAAACCGCCCGCTATCTGGAACAGCAGCCGAACGGCGTCTACATCTCCAGCGCCTGCCCGGCGGCGGTCGATTACCTGCGTAAATACGCCCCCGAATATTCGAAGCGCGTCGTTCCCCTGCTCTCTCCGCTCCTGTCCCACGCCAAACTTCTGCGGCAGAAATTCGGGGAGGAGATCGGCATCATTTTCTTCGGTCCCTGTGCCGCCAAGAAACAGGAGGCGGACCGGCACAGTGAACTGCTGGATCTGTCCCTGACTTTCGGCGACCTCGCGGAATGGCTCAAACAGGAAAACATCGACCCCATGCTGCTGGACACCCGCGGCTGTGAATTCGTCCCGGAAAGCGCCGGTGAAGGCCGCATCTACGCCGTCGAAGGCGGCATGAACGACACCTTGCGCGGCGGCGACGGCCACATTCAGTATCTGGCCGTCTCCGGTCTGCTCAATGTGGAACGGATCCTGCGGCAGGACCCGGCATCCGCGGATCGCAAGGATTGCAAACTCTTCATCGAATGCCTCGCCTGCTCCGGCGGCTGTCTGAACGGTCCGGCCATGCCGGAATCCGACAGCTCCCTTTCCGGCATCATCGCCACCGCCCGGGATTACGACGGCGCCAACAGCCGCGGCCGCACCGTGCCGGTCGCCATCGACGAACCGGTCCATCCCGACGTCCCGGATCAGCCGGAAATCACGGAGGCCCAGATCAAACAGGCGCTCGCCCAGGTCGGCAAACACACCCGGGCCGACGAACTCAACTGCGGCGGCTGCGGTTACTTCACCTGCCGGGAATTCGCCCGGGCCCTCGTTACCGGCAAGGCGGAAAACGCCATGTGTCTGTCGTATCTGCGACAGCTGGCGCAGAAGAAAAGCAACGCGCTCATCCGTTACATCCCCGCCGGCGTGGTCATCGTCGACCGGGATCTCAACATCATCGAGTGCAACCGGCATTTTGCGGAACTGTTCGACGAAAGCACCCGGCTGGCCTATGAGGCGACGCCGGGTCTGCCGGGCGTGCCGCTCGGGAACATTATCGACTTCGAAGAGCTTTTCGCCGCGGCGTTGACTTCCGGCGGAGAGATGCTTCAGCCGCACTATGTTACCGGCGACAAGATTTTAAATTTGAGTATCTTCACCATTGAACCGCATCAGATCGTCGGGGCGATCGCACAGGACGTCACCAGCGTCGAAATGCATCGTGAACACATCTCCGAACGCGCCCGGGAAGTCATCCGCAAAAACGTCATGACCGTTCAGAAAATCGCCCATTATCTCGGTGAGCACATGGCCGAAACCGAAATCCTGCTGCGGGAAGTCGCCGGCGACTGCCATTCCGGCGAAAAAAGTTCGGAGGCGTCCCGCGATGACCAGTGAAGCCACGCCCACTTATGAACTTCCGTCACCGGAAGAAACATTCGTGGAGATCGAATGCTGCAGTCGCACCAAAACCGGCGAAACCGCCTGCGGCGACGACTTCCGCAGCGTACGCATCGCCGATGAAGGGCGGCACATCGCCGTGCTCTCCGACGGTCTGGGCAGCGGCATCAAAGCCAGTCTGCTCTCCAATATGACTACCACCATGGCACTGGAATTCGTCCGGCGCAATATGGAAATCGTGCAGTCGGCGGAGATCATCATGGACACCCTCCCGGTCTGCGAATACCGGAAAATCAGTTACGCGACATTCACCGTCTTTGACCTGCTGCCCGGCGGCCTGACCCGGGTGGTGGAGATGGACAACCCGCCGTTCATCCATCTGCGCAACGGTCATGATTTGAAGTGGCCCGCGGATATTCTTTTTTCGGAACGCTGGCCGGATCGGAAACTGGCGATCTCCAAATTCCGCATGGTGCAGGGCGACCGGTTGATCGCCTTCTCCGACGGAGTCACCCAGGCCGGGCTCGGGTCCGACGCCTGCAAATTCGGCTGGCGCCGGGAGGGCGCCCTGGCTTATATCCAGAAACTGGTGGACGCCGATCCGTTGATCTCCGCCCGGGAACTTTCGGAACGGGTTGTGGCGGAGGCTTGTACGAAAAACCCGCAGCATCGCTGCATCGATGACGTCAGCTGTCTGGTCGTCTACCTGCGCAAACCACGGCGGCTGCGGCTGTTGACCGGTCCGCCGTTCAACCAGGAGGACGACCGGGAATTTGCGGAAACCGTCCTGAATTTCGATGGACACACGATCATCTGCGGCGGCACCACCGCCAATCTGGTGGCACGGGAACTGGGACGCTCCATCAGCACCGATTTGAAACTGATCAAATTTTGCGGTGGCCTTCCGCCGCCCTCGAAGCTGCCCGGAGTCGATCTGGTCACCGAAGGCATCCTGACGCTGACCGAATGCGTCCGCCGCCTGGAATCCGGAGAATACCGGGACGCTCCGCTGCCGGTAAGCAACATCATCACCTTTCTGCTGGAAAGCGACGTCATCGAATTCATCGTCGGCACCAAGGTGAACGAAGCCCATCAGGATCCCCGGTTGCCGGTGGATCTGGAAATCCGGCGCAACATCATCAAGAAGATGAGCGGGATTCTCGAGGAAAAATATCGCAAGAAAGTCATCATTCAATATTTCTGAACGAAGAGGAGACCTTGTCATGGGGAACGGTTCCAAACTGAAGGTCGAGATCTGTCTCGGCACCACCTGTTTCATTCTGGGAGCCTCGGAACTGCAGGATCTGGCGCAATATCTCGAACCGGAACTGCTGGACCGCGTGGATATCGTCGGCCGCACCTGTCTGGGATTCTGCAAGGACCGGAAATTCGACGGCGCCCCCTTCGTCCGACTGGACGAGCGCGTCGTCATCGAACGGGCGACCGTCACCCGGGTTACGGAAAAAATCAAAGCCATGCTGAAAGAGAAAGACGCTGAATAAAATGCCGAGTATGAACAATGCCGCCGAACGAGTCCGGCGTGAACTGCTGATCCGGGTGATCCGCGGTGAACTGGACGGAACCCTGGATCAGGAGATCGATCGGATTCCGATCGTCATGCGTCCGTCCGATCAGCCGGCCTCCCGCTGCTGCGTCTATAAGGACCGGGCCGTTTTGAAATATCGGCTCATGGGCATCCTCGGCTTCGGCGTGGAAGATGAAACCGACGAGGCAAAACCCCTGCGTGAATACCTGGCCGAAGCCCGCCTCCGGCGGGAACCGCCCCGAGAGGTGCTCAGTGTTGCACCGGTGGCCTGCTACGGCTGTATCGAATCGCACTATGTGATCACCAACGCCTGCCGCGCCTGCTTTGCCCGGCCCTGTACCTTTTCCTGCCCCAAACAGGCGATCACCGTCGGTCCCAAACAGGCGGAAATCGATCACAGCAAATGCATCGACTGCGGCAAATGCACCACGGTCTGCCCTTACAAAGCCATTATCCGGGTACCGATTCCCTGTGAAGAAGCCTGTCCCACCGGCGCCATCCGCAAAGACGAGAGTGGCCGGGAGTGGATCAACTTCGATACCTGCATCTCCTGCGGCAAATGCCTCAAGGCGTGCCCGTTCAGTGCGGTATTGGAGCGTTCCCAGATCATTGAGGTGATCCGGGCGATGAAGGAAGGACGCCGGGTGGTGGCGATGGTGGCGCCGGCCATCATCGGACAATTCCCGGCCACACTGGAGCAACTGGCCGAAGGGCTGCGGATGGCCGGCTTCTCCGACATGCTGGAAGTCGCCTCCGGAGCGGAACTGACCGCGCGCAACGAAGCGAAGGAATTTTTCGAACGCATGGAACGCGGCGATCACCTGATGACGTCCTCCTGCTGCCCGGCTTATGTCGAGGCGGTGCGTAAGCTGATTCCGGAAATGAAAAAATTCGTTTCCGACACGCCTTCCCCGATGGGCTATTCGGGCCGCCTGGCCAAGGAACAGGATCCTGAATGCGTTACGGTGTTCATCGGCCCCTGCGTGGCCAAACGCAAGGAGGCCTGTTCGGATCCGAATGTCGATTACGTCATGACCTTTGAAGAACTCGGCGCGCTCTTTGCCGCACGGGAAATCAATCTGGGAACGCTGGAAGGGCTGAAGCTCAAGCGGGAAGCCGATCCCTATGCGCGCGGATTCGGCGCCGGTTGCGGTGTAACCGCGGCAATTCTGCATGAAATGAGCGGCGGTGAAGGCCAGACTCCGCCCAGAATCGACGGCAAGCTCATCAATCCGCTGGACAGAAAGAATATGCGATTGCTGAAACTGCATGCCCTCGGCAAACTGCCCGGGAACTTTCTCGAAGTCATGGCCTGCGAAGGCGGTTGCGTCGGCGGCCCCTGCGCCCTGGTGGACGCAGAAAAAGGCGGCGCGGCTGTCCGAAAACTGGCTCACGAGGAATAGCCCGCCTCCCCTTCTGACGCGGTTGTGATCATCCGGAGAGCAGGATCCGTTCTTCTCTCCGGATTTTTTTGTCTCTCCCC
Organism: uncultured Lentisphaeria bacterium; assembly: GCA_949298665.1. GTDB lineage: Bacteria > Verrucomicrobiota > Lentisphaeria > Victivallales > Victivallaceae > CALXOD01. The sequence goes on along the minus strand of CASFXO010000122.1, from coordinate 253 downwards.
CCTTCCCCTGCCCCATCCGGCAGCTGTTTTCTTTAAAAAAACGGCGGACCGGAAATCCGGTCCGCCGTTTGAAAGGCGTTCCGCCGTTGCATCAACGACGGAGGTAAGAACGTCGAAACGTTCAGAGAATTTCGCCGAGTTTCTTGTAGAAGCCCATCCGGCGATTGTTGTCCGCCTCGGCGCGCTGATAGAGCGCTTCCGCTTCGCCCGGAGCGGTCTTCTGCAGCGAAGCGTAACGGCGTTCGCTGCGGAT
>CASFXO010000121.1 GCA_949298665.1 uncultured Lentisphaeria bacterium | reverse complement strand
CGCGGCGATGGCCGCCAGCGACAGCCGACACCCGGTGTTTCTGAATTCCATGTCGGTTCCGGACTTAGAATTTGCCGTTGTTGACTTCGAAATGGGTCGGCTTGCCGAGCGAACGACCGCCGCGCATCAGCCAGTCTGCCTGCCAGTCGATCATGGTCGCGAGCGAGACCCGCGGGTAGCCGAAAAGCTGGATCGATTTGGCCGGATTGTTGAGGTAGCAGAGGTCGGCGCTGACGCCGGAGTAAGTGACTTTCTTGCCCATGATCTGGGCGAAGCGTTCCGCGATGTATTCGATGCTGATGGTTTCCGGCCCGGTGACGTTGAGCGGCATGGCCGGGCTGGCTGCCTGTTCCAGCGAGAGCAGCGCGATGCGGTTGGCATCCCCCTGCCAGATGACGTTGAAATGGCCGACGGTGTTGGTGACCGGTTCTTCGTTCCACACCTGGCGGCCGATGTCGTGCAGCACGCCGTAGCGCAGGTCGATCGCGTAGTTGAGGCGGAACAGCAGCACCTTGGTGCCGAACGTGCGCGAGCAGTAGCCGAAGACGCGTTCCCGGCCGAGGCTGGACTGGGAGTATTCGCCGACGGGCAGGGGCTTGACTTCTTCGGTGCAGCCGCAGGTGTTGACCCCGACCAGCGGATAGACGCAACCGGTGGAGAAGGCGGTGATCCGGCTGTTGCGGAAGCGTTCGCCGACGATGCCCGGGACCAGAACGTTCATGGCCCAGGTCAGGTCTTCCGAACCGTCCGTGCCGAACTTCCGGCCGGCCATGTAGACGATGTTCTTGAATTCGGGAAGTTTGGCGACGGCTTCGCGGTTCATCAGGTCGCAGCTGATGGTTTTGACGCCCCAGCTTTCCAGATGCTGCCGGGCCTCGGCGTTGCTGAAGCGGGAAACGCCGAACACCTCCTTCTTGACACCGGCGGCGCGGATGGCGTTGACGGCGAGGCGACCGAGGGTCGGGCCCATTTTGCCGCCGATGCCGAGGATGGCGATATCGCCGTCGATGCGCTTCATGAAGTCGATCAGGGTCTGGTCCGGAATGGACAGAATTTCATCGAGCATGGCTTCGTTTTCAACACGTTGCGGATACGTCATTTTCGGAATCTCCCGTTTAGGTTGTTCTGGCCGTTTGAAAAATACTCCATTCACAATACTGCCTGAATGCCGCTTCGTCAAGTCCGGAAACCTGCTTTTCCGGAAAGTGTTCCGGATTGCTTCACAATGACTCACTCCGGTTGTGTTGAAAATCGCGCGCGGGCGCGGTATATTATACCGGAATTTATACCGGAACGAAAAAGGCGACGAGGCAGGGAATGGTGAGAAAAGCGTTTTTCGGCGGAACGTTTGATCCGCCGCATTACGGTCATCTCGCCCCCGCCCGGGCGGCGCTGGCGGCGGGGATGACCGACCGGGTGCTGCTGGCTCCGGCATTCGCGCCTCCGCACAAAGGGGGCCGGGCCTTCGCCCCATACGGGGACCGGGTCCGGATGTTGCGGCTGCTGATCGACGGTCTTCCGGACATGGAAGTGTGTGAGGCGGAGCGGGAATTCGCGATGTCGCCCTCGTATACGTACGAAGTGCTGGAGCGGCTGTCGGCGCGGGAACCGGGGACCCGGCTGCAACTGCTGATCGGCGGGGACAGTCTCGCGCAGCTGCACACCTGGTACCGGGGGCGGGAACTGGCGGAGCGCTGGGAGGTGATTACCTATCCGCGTGCCGGAGTGACGCCGGACCGGACGGTTTTGCGGCGGCATTGGCCGGAACCGCTGGCGGAGCGGCTGGCGAAAGGAATATTGAAGGCGCCTTTTTTCGAAATATCTTCGACGGAAGTCAGAAAAAAAATGGCAATCGGAGAAAATCCGGTTACTTTTATTCCGGAGAAGGTTCGCGATTATGCGCGGGAGCACCGGCTTTATGCCGGTTCATTGAGGAGGGAGGAAAAGGAGAGATGATGGAAGAAGTGAAAATCACCCCGAAGGAGCTGGCGGATTTCTGTGCCCGGGCCGCAACGGAGAAACTGGCCGAACAGGTGCTGGTGCTGCCGGTGGCGGAACAGACGTCGATCGCGGATTATTTTGTGATCTGCACGGCGACGTCGGAGCCGCATCTGCAGGCGCTTTACGGTTTTTTGGAACGGCAGGTCCGGGAGAAATTTCATATCCGGGTGCATTCCCGCGGCGGCGGGGGAACGGACGGATGGATTCTGCTGGATTTCTGTTCGGTGATCGTGCATCTGATGACCGCGGCGGCGCGGGACCGCTACAGTCTGGAAAGCCTCTGGGGCGATACGCCGGACCGGGAGGCGGTGGCACGGCTGGAAAATCTTGCCGCGCGCTGACCGATTCAGGCTGACATGACGGGAGACGGGACGGAATATGGGAAGATTCGCCCACTCGGAAAAGGATTGGAACGAATTTCAATGGGAGCATGAAATCCGTCGCGACGAGCGGCGGATCAGTTGCTATTTCCGCGAACTGGCCGGTTGTCTGGACCTGCCGGGCGAGGAATCCATGATTTTCGACAGTCTGATGTCCTGTCCCGGACTGGTTCCGGCGGGAGCCGCTCCCGGACACTGGCGGATGTGGGATGTGCTGGACGAGGAGGAGGACGACGACCGCGAGGACACCGGCGAGGGACCGCGCCGCCGTCGGCCCGGTGATGAACTGGTGGAACAGCTGGACAAGCTCGCGTGCGAGTGGAATGTGGTGTTCGCCATGCAGCTCCGGGAGACGCTGCGCAGTCATGGGCTGGCGGTGAGCTGCGGTTTCGGCAAGACGCTGGCGCGGCTGGCGGATTTCGTGGATACCGACGAGCAGGAGATGCGGCCGCTGAAGATCAGCCTCGGGAAACGGGTGCTGGCCGACCTGAACGAACTGGTCGGCATGCTGCGCGACATCGGGGAATGGCAGCGTTCGTTGCAGCCGGTGGTGCTGCTGCTGGTGGAATTTCTGCAGCAGATCCGGGAACGGACGGTGGATTTTCTGTCCCGTTTGCGCCGGGTGAAGGCATGAGCCGGAACCGGCGGCGTCCGGCGGCGCCGGCGGGCGCGGACGCCGTTGCCCAAGGGGGACGGGCGCGGAGTGAGGCGGGGGATTTCAACCGGGGGATCGTGCCCCGGGTGGCGGCGGCGGTGCTGCTGGCGCTCGGAGGGATCAGTCTGGCGCGGCTGTCCGGTTGTGTATTCGAGCTGGACATGACCATGTTCCGGATGGCGGCGGTGGATCATCCGGAGCGCTGGCGGACGTTGACGGGGATTGCGCTGGCGGAATTGCTGCTGCTGCGCCGGAGTACGCCGCCGGAGCGGCTGGTCCGGATTCTGGCGCCGCTGGCGATGTTGATTCCGTTTCATTTTCTTCCATTCGGTTTCCCGGTGATGATCGCGACGCTGCTGGTGACGGGCTGGGTGGTCTACCGGTATGTGCTGGCTGGGGGGATTCCCGGTGCGGCGGGAGTGGTGCGCTGGTGCGGCAGACATCCCGGCTGGTGCGCGGCGGTGTGCGCGGCGCTGGCGCTGGGACTGATGGTGCAGGGCATTTATGCTTCCTGCCTGGCATACGACACGCTCTATCTGGCGGGGACGGACTGGATGACGTATGCGGAGGTCTGTCGGAATACCTTTCTGGGGAATTGGTTCCGCGGGGATTATCCGGAGCCGGCCTTTTCCGCGGGGCACTTCATGCCGGGGTTCTTTCTGCTGTTTGCACCCCTGTTCGGACTGATTCCCCGGGCGGAAACGGCTTTCGTGCTGAATGCGGTGCTGCTCTGGGGGAGCGCGGGGCTGGTGTTTCTGCTGGGGCGGAAAAGCGGGCTGTCGCCGTTTTTCGCGCTGGCGGGAGGGGTGATTTACCTGCTGTACCCCTCGGTGTCCAATATGAATCTGTGTCTGTTTTACGGATTCAATGCGATTTATCTGTTCATTCCCTGTTTCCTGCTGTTTCTGGTGCTGAAGGAGGAGGGACACGAACGCCGGGCGTTTGGTTTGTTCCTGTTCACCTTGACGATCAAGGAGACGGTCGGCGTTTTCTGGGCCGGCTGGGGGGTGATGGAAATTCTGAGGGGGCGGCGCCGGAGCGGAGGACTGTACGCGGTGATCGGAATAGCCTGGCTGCTGCTGGCGATGAAAGGGATCATTCCGCTGTTTTCCGCCGGAGAGGAGTATATTTTCTACGGACAGTACGGACACCTCGGCAACGGAGTATGGGAGGTGCTGTGTTCGCCGTTCACGCGGCCCGGAGTCTTTTTCGGAACATTGTTCGCGGGCAAGCACTGGGTGTTTGTCCTGCTGCTGCTGATTCCGGTGTTTCCGGCGGCCATGAAGCGGCCGGCGCTGCTGGGGGCGGGAAGTCTGCTGTTGCTGTCGCATCTGCTGCGCAACAGCCGCGACGTCGTCAACATCAATCAGCATTATCAGACGGAGCTGGTGGTCTGCTTTGCCGCGGCGGCGGTGCTGGCGTTCCGGGTCTGCCGTCCCGGCGGCCGCTGGGAAAGGTTGCTGGCGGCGGGACTGGGGGCAGCCGGGCGGACGGGGCGCGGACGGGTGCGATTCGCGCTGGCGGCGGCGACGCTGGTGTCGGGGATGGGGGCGCACTGGTTGTTTGCACAGAGTTTTTACGGGCTCCATTCGCTGCGTTTTCTGCGGGAAAGCCCCCGGATGGGAACGGCGCTTGAAGATGTTTTCCGGGAGATTCCGCCCGGTGTCCGGGTGGAGGCGGGAGAAAATGTGGCGGGTCATTTCCTGTTCCGCAATCCGACGACCCGTTTCGGCGAAGGCGTGGAGGGGGCGGAATACCGGGTGTATGCGCTGGGCACACCGATCTCTCCGTCGCCGGAACAGCATCGGAAGGCGTTGCAGGATCCGGAATTCGGCCTGATCGGGACCCGTGCGGTCGGAGTGCATAAGCTGTTCTGGTATCGACGGGGAGCTCCGGGGATGAAGCCGTCCGCGCCGCAGGTCTGGCCGGAATCGGTGTTTGCCGCGGCGGGCGCGGAGATCGAAATGCTCAATCCGGTGGACTGGATCGCGGTGCGCGGCGAAATCGTGCAGGAGGATGGACGACGGAAATTCCGGGTCCGGGTACGGTTTGCTGCCGTTCCGACGACTTTCTGCGAAGTTCGGATTCTGTTGCTGGGAAACGGCCGGTTGCTGGAATTTTCCGTTTGCCCGGGAGACGGGCGGCGCCTGCCGGAGAGCATTCTGCCGGGCGAGGTCTTCACGGCCGAAACGGAAATTCCGGAGGACTGGACGACGTTCGACTCCGCCGCCCGGCTGACCGGGATCAACGCGGACCGCTGGCGCCTGATTCCCCCGGAAGCCACGCTCCGCTGAGGTGAACCGCTCAGAAATGCGACAGGTCTTGCCGCGGAATCAAAGCGTGCCTTTGGTGGAGAGGACGCCCCGGATGCGCGGATCCGGGGTAACCGCCTGATCCAGCGCCTTGGCAAAGGCCTTGAAGATGGCTTCAAAGGCGTGGTGCACTTCCTCCGCCCGGAGCAGGTCGATGTGGAGATTCATGCCGGACGCCGCGACCAGTCCCTGAAAGAATTCATGGAAGAGACGGCTGTCAATGTCTTTGACCATGGCCGCGGGCGGCGTGACTTCGTACACCAGACAGGGGCGGCCGGAGAGATCCAGCGCGACCCGGGCGAGCGCTTCATCCATCGGCAGCAGCGCCGCGCCGTAACGGCGGATGCCGTGTTTGTCGCCGAGTGCGCGGCGCAGGGCTTCTCCCAGGGTCAGTCCGAGGTCTTCCATCGTATGGTGATAATCCACTTCCACATCGCCGCGCGCTTCCAGTGTCAGATCGAAAAAACCGTGCCGGGCGAACAGTTCGAGCATGTGATTCATGAACGGCACCGGAGTATGGATGGTCCCGGCGCCGGTGCCGTCGAGTTCGAGCCGGACGGTGATCTGGGTTTCCCGGGTGGTCCGGGCGACTTCGGCGAAACGCATGGCGGAAATCTCCTTCTCAAATGGGTTTTCCCGGCACAACGCGGGGACGCGTTGCGGCGGAACAGGATCATTTGTAAAAAATGTATCTCCGGAACGATCTTTTTTCCAGCCGGAACCCGGATTTTTTCCGGAGGATGCGGAAAATATCCGGGAAAACCTTCCGGAAGAGTGTCAACACGGCTGGAAAATCCGTTTTCTCTCATATATATTGAAGCATATTCGTAACCTGTAAAGCGATTTTCCGGCGGAGTATTGCGATGAGACAAAAGCTTCTGTTGCTTGGTGCGGTTTTTTTCGGGTTCCTGGCGTTCGTTCTGAGCTATCAGCAGATTCAGGCGGAGAAGGAGAAAATCATGGGCAGCGCCGAATCCGTGTTTCTGATCAAGGTGACCCGGAACATCGCCGCCGGCGAGGAGATCCGGGAAGGCGACATCGCCCGGGTCGAGGTGCAGCGCATGCGCAATCAACCCATCTCCAACCGGGAAATTCCATGGAGCCAGAGCGCATCCGTCATCGGTCGGCGGCTGGAGAGCTCCATGATCGCGGGGCAGACGCTGCTGAATACCGACCTCAAGCCGATTTCATTGCGCCAGGGCTTCAGTGGGATTATCCGGCAGGGCATGCGGGCGGTCTCGATTCCCGTAGATACGGTGTCGGCGGTGAACAACCTCGTGCAGCCCAACGATAATGTGGACGTGATCGGAACCTTCCGGTTTCCCGACCTGCGCGGCGATACCGCGCTGGACACGGTTACATTGACCATCCTGCAGGATGTCAAGGTGCTGGCCACCGGGACGCGCTGGGGCAACCCGGGGCCGGACACCCAGAGCGGCCGCACCTACGGCACCGTGACGCTGCTGGTCTGGCCGGACGAGGTGGAAATGCTGATTTTCGCCAGTCGCAAAGGCACCCTCAGCCTGAGCTTGCGGAATTTCGAGGACTCGCGCATCGACCGGTCGATGGAAAATCGTTCGATCAACTTCCGCCAGCTGGAAAAGGACATTCCCAAATACAACGAACGCCGCAGCCGGCGGCAGCAGGGATTGTGAGATGCTGGAACTGGTCATCAGACAGCCGGACCGTCCGGACGCGCTGGCGCGTCTGGAGGACGGCGTTTATCTGGTCGGTTCCGGCGATGACTGCCATATGGTCTTCAAACGGCCGGAGATTTCGCGGCATCATGCGCAGTTGATCGTGCGCAACGGGCGTTTGACGGTGATGGACCTCGGGAGCAGTAACGGCACGTTCGCCGCCGGGAATCCGCTTTTCGCCCACGAACCCTATGAGATCCGTCCCGATGAGTCGGTCCGGATCGGCAAAGTGACCATGGAACGCCGGAAAGGTCCCGTATCCGTTTCTGCCGCCTCCCCGGCACCCGTGGCGACGCAGCCCGCTGCCGCACCGGCATCG
>CASFXO010000120.1 GCA_949298665.1 uncultured Lentisphaeria bacterium | reverse complement strand
TTCCGCCTCCGTTCTGCTGGCGGTCATGATCACCCTTGTCTCCGGAGCGGAACTGGATTCCCTGCTGCTGGAAGCGCCGGAAAAACGCTGGGAAACCACCCCGGAGACGCTGGCGAAAACACTGCAGGTCCCCCTCCGCTGGGTCTCCGCCCGGAAAGATGCGCTGCGATATTCCGCCGATCGCGCCGGAAACGGCATCACTTTCGCAGGCCTCCCGGTGCAGGAAGTGATTTTTCAGTTTCAGAATCGCCGGTTGCGGGAAGTCTACATTTCGGTCTATAACCGCGGCGACGCCGGAATATGGGACGAGGAGCGCTTCGAGGATACCTGCAAAGCGGTGGAAAAAGCCGTTACCTCCGCGTTGAAGGGGCAGACTCCGGGACGCGACCGCGGCCGGCTGGCCGGAGAAACCATCTACATGCGCTACTGGCAGACGCCGCAGGGCATCTGGTACCTCCGATGGAGCGAAAGCGACAAGATCCCGGAATACCTGACCTTGAAACTGTGCCATCCGAGCCTTCCCTTTGAAACGATCAGACAGTCGCTGCGCGCCGACGCCGGAAATTTCGACGGCAAGGCGCAGGTGCGGACCGGGAGCGACGGCAGCCGTTATCTGGACGTGCCGATGATCGATCAGGGGCGCAAGGGGTATTGCGTCGCCGCCACCGTGGCCCGTATCATGCGCTATTACGGCTCCGAGGTGGACCAGCATGAAATCGCCCAGCTTGCGGATACCGACGCCGCCGCCGGAACCAGCCTCAATGCGATTGAGCCGGCCCTCGAACGCGCCCGTTCGAAGTTGAAAGTCAAATTCGAAATGCTGTATGACTGCGACTATTTTGAAAGTTATGACGGCGTGCTCCGCTTCATCTCGGCCTACAACAATGCGGCGCGCTCCTTGAAGAAGGAACGGTTGCAGGGCAACCGCTACATCGAAGTCAGCGGCCGCCGCCGCACCATTCGTCTGGACCGGGTGCTGCAGGACTGCGACCCGGAAGTGGTCAAGGCCGCCCGGATGCGCGACCGGCGCGAGTACCGGGATTTTCAGGAAGCGGTCAAATCTCATATCGACCGCGGCATTCCGCTGATGCTGGTGATCCCCGGCCACATGCGCATCATCAACGGCTACAATGCGAAGACCGGAGAAATCATCTACACCGATTCTTTCGGGGCCGGACACGAGAAGAAAACCATGAAATTCGAGGACACCTGGGTGAATACACTCAAACTCATGATCATCGAACCGCGCTGAATCTTTGCTGGAGGAGACGCTTGCCATGAAAATCGGTATTATTCCGGAATCATTTCAACTGCCGCTGCCGGAAGCCGTTGAAAAAGCCGGAGAACTCGGCGCGGACGGCGTGCAGATTTACGCCATTCGCCGCGCGACCGGCGTCAACCTGCTGGAATTTACCCCGGCAGAACTGGAAGAGCTGAAACAAACCTGCCACCGTGCCGGAATGGTTTTCTCGGCCGTCTGTGCCGATGTCGGCGGCCATGACTTTCAGATTACCGGCAAGAACATGGAACGGGCCGAGCTCACCTGCCGCATCGTCGACCTCGCGGTCAAACTGGACAGCCGGGTCATCACCTCGCACGTCGGCGTCATTCCGGATACGCCGGACGACCCGGTTTATCCGAACATGGTCGCAGCGGTCCGGCGCATTGCCGACTACGCCGCCGAACGCGGCGTCACCATGGCCATCGAAACCGGTCCGGAACCCGCTGAAACGCTCCTGCAATTCATCCGGACGGTGGACTCCCCCGGCCTCGGCGTCAACCTCGATCCGGCCAATTTGAAGATGTGCATCGACTACGATCCGGTCCGGGCGGTGGAAGTGCTGGGGCCATACATCGTCCACACCCATGCCAAAGACGGCATCCACCTGCGGGACGGCAACAACTGCAAAACCTTCGGGCTCGTCAATCCCGACGGCAGCGAACGGCACATCGAAGGCGATCTCTGTGAATTCAAAGAGGTCGCGCTGGGAACCGGTCAGGTGCCGTGGGACGCGTATCTGGCGGCCTTGCGCCGGGTCGGCTACGACGGTTTCCTCACCATCGAGCGGGAATGCGGCGAGGATCCGGCCGCGGACATCCGCACTGCGCTGGATTTCCTGCGCGCCCGCATCTGATGGACATCACCGTTTTTCACCCGCCGGAACGACGGCGGGTGAAAGCGGGCGGTCTCCTTCCGACAGGGTCAAAAGAGCTTCACCCGGGCAATGGCCGTATTGTTCGCCAGATAATAGGCGTATCCCTCCGGCGTCACGTATAGATCCTGAGTCAGATCCAGACTGGGATGCGCAAAGAGTTTCACCACCTTCTTCAGCGCCGGATCATACGCGTAGAGAACGCCGTCGGCGGCGAAATAATTGCGCTTCTGCGGCCCCATCGGTTCCGGGTGGCTGACCAGATAACGCTTGAAAACGGCGGGGATGCCGCCTTTCTGCAACACCGTCCGGGAGGCGGGATCGAAAATCAGATAGTAGTAGTACCGTTCCTTCGCATTGGCGCTGTTGCGACCGAAGGTGATGACATGACCGTCGGCGGTGAGGCCGGATTCGGTGTAGTAGATCGCCTCCGGGAAGACCGTGCCGCTCCAGATGACCCGGTCCGATTCCGTGTCCCAGAGAAAAATCACCGGACGTTTCGCCTTCGGCGTGGAACCGGTTCCGCCGAGAATGCTGCCGTTGCCGAACAGCGTTTTCCCGTCCGGACAGAGGATCAGGTCGGATATGCTCTGATCGGGAATCACGCCGCGGAACGCCGTCACCCTGCGGCGCGGCAGGTCCACCCGGACCACGGCGCCGTCAAGGTGCCCCTTGATCGGCTGGGAGCCGCCGTAAACCCGATCCCCCACCCGGACCAATCGGGGAATACGTTCCTGCTGATGACTGTTTTCCAGCCGGGCCAGCATGACCGGATTCCCCTTCCCTTTCGGCCGGTCCGGCTCGAACAAATCCAGCGTCGCCCCGGTGTAGCTGCTGATCAGCAGGCCCTCCGGCGTGTCGAGCAGGTCATAACTCTGCGTGCTGCCGCTGCCGCAGCGTCCGTAATCCACCGCCGCCAGCGTCTTCAAATTCAATCCGAACGCCCGGGCACGGAAAATCCCGCTGCCGAACAGCACGTCCCCGCGCCGGGAACCGAAACGGTACAGCTCGTGCGGCACCGGCTCCACCGCGGCGGTGATGGCGCGCCGTTTCCCGTGCCGATCCTCCACGATCACCGCGTGATCCCCGAAGGCGACGGCTTTCTCTTCCGCATTGATCATCCGGTCCGGGAAACGCCCGTTGGCCTTGACCCGGTCCGGATGGTCCGGCCACGGAATCGCGGCGGCATCCGCCGCGACCAGTCGCTCCGGCGTGCAGAGGTAACGTTTCCCGCCGATGGTGGTGTAGACTTTCCCCCGGTATAGAAACACCGAAGGCATGAAGACGTGCTCCGCCTCCAGCGCCGCCGTCTGTTCCGGCGTCAACAACTGCTTTTTCTCTCCGGTCTTGAGATCGCAGCGGAACAGTTCCGGGCGCCGGCGCCCCACCGGCGCATACAGGACGTTGTCGTCATCGACGGCGGGAGCGCTCAGATATTTCTGATCCCGTTCCGTCGTCACCGGCGGCAGATAAAACGCCTTGTCCGTCGCCGGATCCACCCCGATGGCGATGGTGCGCGGATACGTCCCGACGTAAATCTTCCCGTCCGGCCCCACCGCCCGCGCGGCGATCCAGGAACGGCCCACGCCCCGGGGAAAGGTATGCAGCAGCTCCTGTTTCCGGGTGGAAAGGGTATATTTGTACACTTTGAAATGATCCCCGGCAAACACATACACCACATCGCTCCCGTGCGGCGCAAGTTCCGTCCGGTGCGCGTGCGGTCCGAAATCCGCGGTGGTGTCGATCCAGTGCACCTCTCCGGTTTTCAGATTGACGCCCTGCACCCCGTGCCGGTCGGGAGAGGAAATCACCCCCCAGACCACTTTCGCGCCATCCGGGAGCGTGGTGACGAACTCGACTTCCGACTCCTTCGGCGTCAACGGATTGCCGAGGCTTTCGATCTCATAGGTCTTCCCGTCCTCGCCGCTCACCCGGGCCAGCGGCTGTGCGGAAAGTTGACGGACATCCGTCCCCGGCACAGACAGGCAGCAGCTGCTCAGAAAAACCGCGGTCAACACCGGATTCCGTAACAACTTCATACGCACTTTCTCACTCCTTTTCCGGAATCAGCGCCAGCACATCCAGCGCGGACGTTCCCCGGTTGAACCGCATTTCCAGCGTCTGCTCTCCGGCATCGAACTCCATGCCGCCGGGCAGTTCCATCCAGCGCCAGTCCGCTTCTTTGCGCCCGTCGCCGCCGGTGGCTTCCAGCGCCATGGCCACGGTTTGGCCGCCGCTCCGGGCGATTTCGCGCACCGCCGGTTCCTGAGCGGCGGAACGGATCAGCACCCGGTAACGCCCCGGACGATCCAGCTTGAAGCGCCAGCGCAGCAGCTGGTCCGACTGATGGAAGCGGAATCCGAATTGCCCGCCGGAAGCAAACGGCCGATCGATGAGGTACAGCTCCTCGCCTTCGTACTCCGCAGGCGTCTCCGCTTCCAGTCGGACCGCATTTTCCGGCAACTGAAACGCCGTGGGAAGCACGGTCGCCGGAATCGGCGTACCGGAAGTCAGGGTAAGCCGAACCGGCGCGGGCTCCCCGCCGCCGGAGGTGGTGAAGCTAAGCAGATAGTCCCCCTGCTCCACCCAGTTCGTCCGGGGAGCGCGCCCGACGTAACGGCGGTTTTCACACCCCAGAATGTACGCGCCGCCATTCGCGTCCACGGAGAGGAATCCGGCATGCGGCAGGGTCGTCTTCGCCGAAACGAGATGCGTGATTCCGCCGTCTCCGCCGGTTACGGAATACAGTTTTGCCGGAACCGGATTCCCGTTGAGCGTCAGCAAATCGTTCCGGGGCGCCTCGGTTACCGGACGATCCTCCGGAAAACTCCAGCTGCCCGTTTTCTCCAGGCGACAGAGTGTTTTACCTCGATACTCCAGAAACGTTCCGTTCACCATCATGGCGCCGATCACGTTCCCCGCCGCATCCAGCCGCACCGCCGCCGCCCGGCCGTCGGATGCCAGCGCGTCCAGTTCGAACCTTCCGGAAGCAGCGCGGTTGAACGCCACCAGCAGGCCATCCGCGCCGACACCGAGCGCCGTCGGACTTTCCCGACGGACGAACTGCCGCTCCGGTTCCTCTCCGGCGCGGGAGATCTCCATGGCGGCCAGAAACTCTCCGGCGCTGAAATCGGCCTGAATGATCCACTCCTTTTCGTGAAATTGCAGAAGATCCGACGACCACATGTCATTGGGGGGCGTTTCATAGGCGGTTTTCACCGCAACCCGCGCCGGAGTCAGCATCCGGCCGTCCAGCCGGGCGAACTGCCGGCGGATCGAAAAGCCGCCGTCGGCCGTCGCCGTCGGCGCATGGCCCTGTGCATGCAGCAGATAGCTGAAAACGGCTCCCGGCTCCGGCGCCGCCACCCGGTCCAGCGTGATGACCGCGTCCGGTTTGACGAAGACGATTTCCCGTTGGAACCGGGTCAGCTTCCCACCGTAAATCTTCGGATTGCCCGCGTCCCCGGCCACGTATCCGAACGCCGGAAAATCCGCGAACGCCGTCGTGGCGCCGTCCGCCTCCGGCGTCCGTACCGCCTGCCCACTGCCGTTCACCAGCAGGGTGTTGTGCGCCCGGGTCGTGACGGAATAGGAGTGGAAGTGCTCGCTCCCCCACCAGTCGTAATAGCCGCCGTCCACCACCAGCTTGTCACCGTAGGCGTTGATCGAAAAACTGTTCTGGTCCGCATGCTGGTGTCCGGCAAAGTATTTGCCGCTGTGAAATCCCAGCGCCACGTTCTCCCGGGCATCCGGCAGAAACGTATTGAAGAAACTCACCCCGATATGCGGGTAGGTAACCGATTGCGGCATCCGCAGCGGCACCGTCGCCTCCAGTTCGCCGTACGACGGCACCGACGCGTACCAGAGGATTTCCGGATAGCCCGTTTCGATCGCCAGTTTCCGACAGAAACTCCGGGAATAGGTCCAGATCCCGTGATGATTCGGCGTGCCGTTGTCGCCGAAAGACATTTCGTACCCGGCCAGCGGCGCGGAATACAAACCGAACGCAGCGGTCTTGCGCACGTAATCCAGCGCATACAGATTGATCCCCGTCGTCTGCCGGACCAGATCCAGATAACGCATGATCAGGTTGAACCCGAACCGCCAGTAGGCCAGCCCTTCATTGTTCTCGCCGTCGAATCCGAGCGACGGCAGAAACCGGTAGGCATACAGCTTCAGCGCATAATCGAACCAGACCGCCCGTTCTTCCGGGTTCCCGTCCGCCGCCACCGCGGCGAAGGCGAACGCCTGCGTGTTGTCCCATGAATGATTCTGCGCCTCGTTGCCGGAAAAAGGATTGATGAATTTCCAGAACTGCCGGCCCCGCGCCATCAGCGCCGCATTGACATCCCGCCGTTCCGCCTCATTCATCGTTTCATACGCGGCATCGTAGCAGAATCCCAGCCCCATCAGGAGATTGATGGCCGCCAGATCCTGATAACGCCGGTGGCTGGCCTTATCCGGATCCCATTCCCGCGCCACCGCCACCGCCAGTTCGCGGGCCTTGGCGGTCAGGACTTCGTCCCCGGTGGCCAGCGCCGCCTGCCCGATCCGGGTCATCGCCTTACCGACGTCGCCGATCCGTCCGCCGTAAACCCGCAGCCAGTCGATCCGGGTCGGAATCGCCGGGTCCGCCCCTTCCCGGAAGGGTTCGGCATCCGGCGGAAGCGTCAGTTTCAACGCCTTGCGCGCTCCGGGCAGAATGGTCGGGTCATGAGCCAGATTGAAGGTCGCCAGCCGTTTCAGCCGGGGGTGCGGAACGGTGCCGAACGCGGCGAAATCCGGCTCCGCGACGCGGTAGACATGCCGCCGTTCCGGCACTTTCACGCTGCCGCGCCGCACCACTTTGTTCTGCGGCAGGGCGGTTGCCCGGTAATACCAGATGCCCGGCGTCAACGCTTCATCGGGCAGCGCATAATTGACTGTCCGGACCATGGTCCGGGTCCGGGCGGCCGGAAAATCCGGGGCATCGGAATATTCCACACGATACTGCTCTGCGCCCGCCATCCTCTTCCAGTCGAAAAGCGGATAGGCCGAATAGGAAATCCGATCCGGTTGTCCCGCCGTCAGCGCCGGATCAAACACGAAAACGAGATTCCGGATGAACAGTTTCACTGCCCCTGCCGGAACCGGTTCCGCGTTCCGCGTGTAGATCCGGAAATTCCGGATCACATCCCCCTGCGAAAACACTTCCCCATCGGTGCTGGACAGGTTTTCCAGCGGCAGCACCACTCGCGTCCATTGCGCCGCCACCGGCTTCTTCATGAAAAAATGTTTCTTCGCCGCCCCCTCAAAGGAGATTCCGACATAGGCGGGCCGGTCTTTCTCCTCCCCGGCCTCCACCCGGTACTCGAAACACACCGCCCGGCCGGCCGCCACCGTCATCTCTTCCGGCAGCGTCAGCGCGCAGTACTTTCCCGCTTTCGTCGCCGTCACGACCAGCACGTCCCCGTCGTCCGCCGTCTCCAGCCGGATGTTCCGGCGCAGATTCCGGGGAATCCGCGATTCGGCCTGTTCCGGCGGCCACTCGAGCAACCGCTCCGCCGCATGCAACGCGCCCGCATTCAGAATCAGGGCCGCCAGCACCGCCAGGCTCCCGCCATACCGCATCCATCTGTCATGCATCATCCGAACCTTTTACTTTTCCTCTGCCGCTTCCTTCCGGCAATACGACGCCGGCAGCGGCGGCCGGTAATCGACATCGCCGCCGTATTTCTTGTACTGCTTCAACACATAACACAGCGCCGCCAGTCCGCAGCAGGCCAGCCCGCCGCCGATGACGAACGTATGCGAATAATGACTTCCGGTCAAATCCAGGTATTTCCCCACCACCGGCGCAATCACCACCGTCGCCAGCGACTGGATGATCATCAATGCGGAATAAAACTGGGCGAACACCTCTTTGGGAAACAATCTCTGACCATAGGACGCCATCACCGTGTTGAACGCCATGATCACGATCGCCTGCGACACATACACGATCCCCAGCGTCAGTGCATTGTGAATACAGAGCCCTCCCGCGGTCAGCAGCACCGCCATCCCCGCCATCAGGACGATCCCGACCCGCAGCGGATGAAACCGGTCGGCCAGCATGCCGCAGGGATAACTCATGAAGAACGCCAGCAGAAACACCAGCCCGTTGATCTTACCGAAATTCTCCACCCCCATGCCGTAATGCTCGGCGCAGAAGAGAATGTAGGTGTTCAGCGGCACCACCGAAGCCACGGAAAGCACATACGCCCCGATCACCCAGCGGTAATACGGCATCGAGAAACAATCCACAAGATACTGTTGCGCCGCCCGGAGCGGATTGCCGCCGGAATCCGGCGGCGGCGGCGGATATTCCCCTTCCTTGACAAACAGACAGATGGAATACAGCCCGACCGCGTACAGTACGCCCAGACAGAGGAAGATCACCGGACCGTGGGTTTTCGCCCAGCCGAGCAGCCAGATGTTGAACACCATCGCACAGATCAGACTCACCGCCCGGAAAAGCGCGAAAAAACGCCCGATCAACGGCTGCGGCACCACGTCGTTGGACAGCGCCATGAAAATCGTCGTCGTCAGAGTCACCCCGAAGTCCAGCAGCACCCAGAATACCCCGAAGACGATCAACATCGCCAGATTCAAATCGAACCGTTCCGGTCCGAGCAGCCGCCACAGCCATTCCCCCAGCTGAGGCGACAACCCCAGTCCCAGCAACCCCACCACCACGAACGGCGTGGTAAAGAGCAGAAACGGAATACGCCGCCCCAGCCGTCCCCGGTGCCGGTCGGACAGATAGCTGACGATCGGCATCAGAAAGATATTGGTGAAGTTCGGAAACGAAATCACCAGCAGACTGTACAGAAAGTCGCTCGCCCCGAATCTCTTGACCATCAATGCCGCCACGAACACCACCGCCCGTTCGCGCATCGACCAGGCGAAATCCCCCCACAGCAGCCACCAGAAAAGTTTGGCGATCCCCTTCCGGGTATAGGTCAATGTTCCCGCCGTCCAGATTTTGGGGGTTGCGGTTTCCGAACTCATTGCGCCCCTCCGTTTCCGCCCGCACCCACATGCCGCATGTTCCGCATTCTTCTCACTTTCTCAACTGCAGTTGTTTGGCGATGCCGTGCCGGAACGCGCCGCTGATCACGGTATCGCCGTTGTCCTGTTGCAACTCCACGCCATCCACCGGTTCGGCCAGACGCCAGTTGCCGGCCAGCCGAATCCGCACCAGGCGGTCCCGGTTTTCCGCGGCGACGTCCTGCTTCACTTCCGGCAGATCACAGTATCCTTCCCGGATGAAACCGGCCAGATCCGGCGTATTCAAACTCAGCGACAGAGAGTTTTCCCCCGTCCGGCGGAACATGACGTAGCACGGCTGCTCCACCCCCCGCAGCAGCGGCCAGTTCAACTCCGGCTGCGCTTCGAAGAAAATCGCCGCGGTCACGCCGCTCGGCAGATCCTCCACCGCGTGCACCTGTCCATCCTGTCGCAGCACCCGGTAGGGTTTCTTCCGCCGCAGTTCCCGGAAATACGCTTCCGCCTGTTCCGGCGTCAGATCCAGCACCACCAGATATTCATAACCGGCCGCCTCCGGCCTGACTCCGTGATCCAGCCAGGCGGTGGCGAATTTCCCGGAAACCGGTTCCAGCGTCTTGTGGCTGCGGGACTCCTGCGGCCCGCGCCGCACCCGCACCCGGCCGCCGGAACGGAAGACGAAATAGGCATTCTCGTTCGCGTCCGCCAGAAAACAGGGGGCTTCCAGCGTCCGGTCCGTCTCTTCCCCGACCGCCTCGGCGCCGTTGATGAACACCGGACGTTCAGCCCCGTCCTTGACGCTGACGGAATACTGAAACAGCGTCGTCT
Source organism: uncultured Lentisphaeria bacterium (assembly GCA_949298665.1). Classification (GTDB taxonomy): domain Bacteria; phylum Verrucomicrobiota; class Lentisphaeria; order Victivallales; family Victivallaceae; genus CALXOD01. The sequence continues at coordinate 654 of CASFXO010000120.1, read as the reverse complement.
CCACCGGATATTCGGACCTGGACGTGATCGGCCCGCCCAGCGCGATCAGCCGGGGCCCGAAGGCGAAAACGCTCTTCACCGCCCGGAAGGTCGGATCGAAGCGCGGCGGTTGATCCGGTTCCGTCAGAATCGACCCGAACGCACCGTATTGCTGTTCCAGATTGCTCGAACCGTTGATCCGGTTCCCGACCATGGTCAGCATGTCGATGCGTTTTTCCGGCGGGCACATCAGCACCTCCCAGGGGCGGTTCAGGGACGTGGTTCCCGGGAAACGGTTCCAGTCCCATCCCGGTTCTACCCGGCCGACCGACACCGGCCCCGACAACGGCAGGATTTCCATGGCGCCGTTGCTGAGATAACGCCCGAACCGATTCGTTCCTTCCAGAGCAAACAAATAGGATTCGTATCCCCACACGTAATGATTGTAGGTCTTCAGCGTCACCGCCTTGTCATGATGGCGGTGCACCCCCATGCCGCCGTAATTGAAACTCCAGTGCCCCTGCGGCAGCGGCGCCGGCGTCACATCACGGAACAGCGGTTCCGCCGCCGCCTTTGCCCCGCCGAGCCGACGATAGAGGGACGCCATCTGCGCATCTCCGGCCTTGCCCAGCATCCGGGCGCAGAAGGCGATCATGCTGTTGCTCATAATCCGGA
>CASFXO010000119.1 GCA_949298665.1 uncultured Lentisphaeria bacterium | reverse complement strand
TTGTAGACCGCCAGGTCGCTGTTGCCGAAAAGCCCGCGGCTGTTGCCGGTGGCGGCGTGCCCGTCGACATAGGCGATGTTGGTCAGTCCTCCATGGCGGCTCAGACCGTTGTTGTAATCGAGACCGTCAATGGTGTATCCGGCGTTCACGGCGGCATTGGGATAGGCCCAGGTGGCGGAATCCGGCCGGGCGTTTTCCAGAACCGACATCGCCCGCGATGGATGCCCGATCTGCGTAACCTTCTGAGTGATGTAGGTGGAGTGCATCAGTCCCGATCCTCAAAACTGCCGTGGAGCCACCGGTTCACCGCATAGGCGCCGTAATTATATTTCGTAATCTGCGACTCGGAAGGACAGGTGATGCCCTTGAAATAATCCCGCTTGATGAAGGTCAAGCCGTAATTGCAGGGAGAGCGCGACGAAAATTTTCCCATCGCCTCGGTCCAGGGGCGCAGGCCGTGGTCGTTGTTCCAGTAGTTCTGCAGCGGCAGATGCCCCGGCACCAGGTAATCATCGAAATCGCTGGAATACATGGTCATCGCCGTCGCGATCTGCTTGGAATTGTTAAGGCACTGGGTCAATCTGGCTTTTTCCCGGGCCTGATTCAGGGCCGGCAGCAGCATCGACGCCAGAATGGCGATGATCGCGATCACCACCAGCAATTCGATCAGCGTAAAATTCGACCTTCTCATTTTTCCTTCTCCTTGTCGTTTTCTCAAACGATTCTTGTAAATAGGGTGAGTGAATGGATTCCAGTGAACTTTCGTGAATTCTCCGAAAAGGCGGAGTCATGTCCGCATGGCCGCCCTTTCCGCTATCCGTCGCCCGGCTCGCCGTCTTTTCAGTCGGTCGGCGCCGGATGGCCGCCCGGCGTCGGCCGGGATGACGGTTCCGGCCGGACCGGACGCAAAGTCTCCCCCCGGCAGTAGGTCAGCGGCAGTGCCGCGTGAACCGGCGACTCGACCCGCTCCTCAATCAGATCGATCAGGTGCCGCACCGCGAGCACTCCGAACTCGCGTTTGGTCGGAAAACGGTAACTGGTAACCGGCACACCTTCGAATTCAAATTCGCCGTTGTCTTCGTTTTCGACCGTCACCACCGATAGGTCCGCCGGAACCCGGATCCCGCGCCGGGCCAGCGCCCGCATGGCTCCCTCCAGAAAACGGGCACGGTAAACGACCAACAGTGTCGGTCGCGGGGCCAGCCGCAACAGTTCGTCGATCGCCGTATCGAAATCGGCATCGGTCATCTGTTCCGGAATCCGCTTGACCAGAGCGGAAGAGTAGGTCCCGAATTCACGCAGCACCAGCCGATGCGCCGGAATGTAACGCGTATAGGCGAAACCCGCCAGCTCAGTGCCGATCACGGCAATGCGCCGATGTCCCCACTCGGCGGCCAGCTCCCGGAACATCCGGGCAAGTTCCTCCACGCCGGCTTCCTCCAGATAATTGATCAAGTGAAAATCGGCTTCCCGGTTGATCATGATGTAATGGAATTTACGGAAAAGTCCCCCCAGCAGAAACTGCTCGAAATCCTCGGGATCACCGCCATGGATGATGACATGCTTCACCTGATAATGCCGGATATTCTCCTCCAGGGTGCCGCCGAGGTGGGGAATCATGGTCAGCCGGTATCCCTGTCTGGCCGCCTCGGTCGCGGCACCGGTGAAAATATTCCCCAGTTCCGGTTCCTGAGCCACGCTCGGTACGGCGCAGTCGCGTCCGAACATCGGCAGATAAAAACCGATGTCCCGGTTGTCCGGCACGGCTTCCGGTTTGCCGCAGACCGCGCTGCCCACTCCGCGAAGACGATGGACCAGCCCGTCGGCAACCAGACGCTTCATCGCCTGATTGATGGTCTCCTTGGCGACGCCGTAGAGCTCCACCAGTTCGCCGGTGGTCGGCAGCATGGCACCGGAGGCGAGCGTCCCCTCGGCGATCTGCCGCCGCAGATCCTGATAAATCAGTTCCGATTTGGATGTGAATTTGATCATGGCCGTCCCCCTTCCGGCAATACCGCGCCGTTACGGCAGACATTCCCGGAGAGCGCCCTGACCGCCGCCGCCGGAAGACCGGTAACGCCCCCGTCGAAAAGGTTGTCGCGCAACACCAGTTCACTGTCGGGCTCCACCTTGAACACGGGCTTGAGGAACCGGCTGTTGCTGATCCGGAGATCGACCCCGCGAAGCGTGACTTCCCCGACCGGATCGCAGTGATTGACCCCGACCGGCACGACGTCGCCGGTGTGGTTGTCGAAGCGGAACCGTCCCCGTCCGGGGCCGGTGGCGACCACGTTGTCGATCACCAGCCGTGCCGGAGTACGCACCCGGTGGGCGTAATCGAAATCCGCCAGTGTCCGATAGCTGAATATCGTGAAGTCGCGCGGCGCGTCCACCGCAACATTGCGCAGCGTGATCGTACCGAAGAGATCGCCGACGTCGACCCGGTTCAGGAAAATGGATTCGGCATTGCGGATGCGGCAGTTTTCAATGGTGATGTTGCCGCCGGCGAAAACCAGCGCGTGACTCGGCGCAAAGGTCCATTTTTCCAGATCGATTTTCGGGGTGCAATAACCGGGAACACTGACGGAAAGGGCATTGAGTTCCGCGTCGCGGATGGTGTAGTTCATGCCGTAATGGTCGTCGATGACGTTGTAGAAGCCGCCGTTGACGGTGATGTTCTTGCCGTGGCGCCCGGCCATGCCTTTGCGGGCGTTGAGCGACACGCAGTTGTTGTAGACGACGTGGGCGGCGTTGTTGTGCAGAATATTATAGCCGAGCCCCTGAAAGGTCGCTCCGGAAAACATGCTGTCGTTGACGGTAACCCTCGCGCAGTTCGCCACGGTGAAGAGGGTGGACAGCATCATCCGCCGGTCGACACCCGCGATCTGCAGCCGGTTGTAGGTTACTGAGCTGCGGGTATTGGCGAACAGCGCGGCATAAACCGGCTTGAATCCGCCGGAAGCGTTTTCCATGAAGCTCTCTATGCGCAGATTGTTGATGGTCAACGGGACCTGCGGCGGAACGTAGCGGACGGAACGAGTCACCTTGACCCAGAGCCGGATGGAATCTTCGCTTTTGTCGGAATAAACCAGTTTTCTGCGTTCGCCGAGCGCCGGAGACGCGGGGCCGATGGCGGCCTTCCCCTTGAACGGGTGTGTATATCCCGTTCCGGGGCCGGAGGGATAGCTGGCCTTATAGAGTTCGCCCGCGACCGCGACGTAATCGCCGCGTTGATACGTCTTTGTTTCGCTCCACGCCCCGGCCTTCCCGTCGGCGGCCCGATAATTGAAGCAGAATTCCGGAAAAACGTCCCCCTGCGGCGATACGATCAATGCGACGTCGTTGGGCGTATAGAACTCATCCCCCTTCATATTCATCCGGGCGGTGAAAAAGTCGGTGCCGCTCACGATGAGAGTCCCGCCCGGTTCCAGCGTGATCTTTTTCTCCGGGTCACGGGCCGACGGAATGTCGGCGAAGCGCCCGAGCTTGAAATCGCCCGCCCGGATTTCTCCGAAGGCGGCGGGATCGAGTTCCACCGGTTCCTGATCGGGAACGACGGAGATCAGCACGTTTTTCCGGACCGGATACGCCGTCATGTAGGTGTTGCTGAATTCGCTCTTTTTCTCCTCGTCCGGTTCGACGGGTACGCGCAGTACGCCGTAATTGTCGATGTTGCAGCGGAATTTGACGCTGTTCTCAATCCGGTAAATCCCCTGTGGAATCATCAGTTTGCGCGCGGTCGAAGTCCGTGCCAGATCGGCCGCCCGCTGCAATGCTTTGGAATCGTCCTGACGCCCGTTTCCGGTCGCCCCGAACCATTGCGGCAGAATGCAGGACGCCTTCACCGCTCCGACGACCCGTCCCGGACCGCTGAAAATCCGCCGTTCGCCGGCCCGCAGGGAACCATTGACGGTCAGCGTCGTTCCCGCGGCAAGCTCCAGCAGGCCGGCCCCGGCAAATTCCAGATCCACCGTCTCCGGAACCGTCGCCGAAGCGTTCAACTTGAGCGGCATATCAATCCGCAGGATGCCGTTTCCGTTCAATGCCGCCAGGCGGGCGGCAAAATCATCCCCGGCGACCGGCGTCACGGTAAACGCCAGCGCCACCAGAACCGGCACGATGAATACCGATTGCTTCATTCCGCGAAAAACCATTCCGTTCTCCAGATCGACTAATTTTAAGTCTTATTGCCTTCGTTTAACTAAAAAAAATCTGAAAAACGGATGAATGTCAAGCCGTCCACCCAAAAAACAGTAAAAAAAACCCCATCCAAAAGACTAATAATAAGTCTTTTGAAGACATTTTTCTGTTTTCGCGTGGAGAGCGCGATCGGTTTCGGGCAGGTGTCCCGGCGCAACCATCGAAGGCGCGGCGCCGTCCGGGGTTTTCCGGAAATGTGGGAACTGATGGAGGACGGACTCCGTAATTATGATTTTTCCGTACTTTTGCCGCTGTCCTGATATTTCTCTCCCCACCAGTCCGGCAGCAGGTCTTTCAACTTGACCACCCGTTCTCCGGAAAGCATGAATTCCAGTTCCGCGTTTTTCGGGTCAAGCTCCATCAGAAATTCGCGGCAGGTGCCGCAGGGCGGAAGGAAACGACCGTCCCAGTCGAGGCAAACCAGTCGGGAAAGAACGCTTTCCCCTTCCGTCAGCATCCGGGCGGCGGCATTGCGCTCGGCACACATTCCCAGAGAACACGCGGAATCGATGCAGATGCCGACGTACACGTTGCCGCGTTCCGTCAGGATCGCCGCCGCCACGCCGCCGACTTCCACGAATTCCGAAATTCTGCGGGGGCGCAGCACCGCCCGTGCCGCAGCCGCCAATTCATCCCATCCCATAGACATTGCCATGCATCCCTGACTTTCACCGTGTTTTCGGTTCCGTACCATACAGCCGCAACGTTAATGTAGTGCAATTCCGCCATTTTTGCCAGGTTCCGAGGGAGGAACAGCGCCGCAGAAAAAGGTCTTCTCCCATTCTTTCCGGACGGAATCCGGCTTTTGGTTCCTCAGTAACGCATGGAACCGCAGCCGGACTTGCCTTTTTTTCCATTATTTTTGTAAAGAAGGTTTTTCTTTTATTCCATTTTCAGCTATAATTATAATAGTAATGGGTCGTCAGTGTCATTTTCCATCCATTCATGACATGGCCGCACTCATCGGCCGGTCAGGAAAAAAAGCAGGAGTGAAACATGCATGTGCCGTCCGGAAAATCCAACCGAATCTTCACGTTGATCGAACTCCTGGTGGTCATTGCGATCATCGCCATTCTGGCGGCGATGCTGCTGCCCGCCTTGAACAAGGCCCGGGCACAGGCCCGGAAGATTTCGTGCGTCAATAATCAGAGGATGCTGGTCACCGCGGTAAACCTGTACAGCGGCGATTACGACTTCTATCCGGTCCTGAACGGCAAAAGCGGCGACGCCCCGCTGGCCAATTACGGATTTGCCGGGTGGAAGTGGCAGCTGGCGCCGTATCTGGGAATCACCATCCTTGAATATGCGAACACCTACGCCAAGGGAATCAATGTGGCGGCTCTGGGCAGAGGGGTTTTCCGCTGTCCCTCCTGGATCAACGGCAGCGGCATCACGATTCCGGACACGGAACAGAGCTACTTCGGCGGATACGGCTACAACTGGTTCGGCAACAACGCGAACTACGGCAATATGGGAATGGGCTATCAGAGCGTCTATGTCAAGCCGAGTTCCGTCAAGAAACCGTCCGAACTGATCGCCACCGGCGACGGCAGCGACATGATCACGTCGTCGATGCAGAACGTGGCGCTTTACCGGGAAGCGATTTCCCCCGGCGTCGGAGACCGCCACGACAACGGCATCAACATCGGCTGGGCCGACGGACATGCCAGTTATATGCAGAAAAACGCCCTGCGCCAGGGAAAAAACGTGAATACCGGCTGGGCGGCAAGCGATTATTATTATCTGCGGATGAAATAGATCGATCCGCCGTTCAAGGAAAGGAACCCCAATTCCATGAAACCCACGTACCGCATCTTCACGCTGATCGAACTGCTGGTGGTCATTGCGATCATCGCCATTCTGGCGGCGATGCTGCTGCCCGCATTGAACAAGGCCCGGGCGCAGGCACAGAAAATCTCGTGCATCAACAACCAGAAAACACTCGGCACCGCCACCGCCATGTATACCGGCGATTACGACTTCTTCCCGGTGCTGAACGTCCAGTCCGGAGCTGCGCCCTTCACCTATCTCGGTTTTGCCAACTGGAAGTGGCAGCTGGCTCCTTATCTCGGCCTCAGCGGGCTGGAGGTACCGGATTCCATGACCAAGGGAGTCAATATCCGGCAATTGGGTCGCGGTCCCTTCGCCTGCCCTTCCTGGGTGAACGGAGTCGGATTCACTATCCCGCAGAACAGGCAATCGTTCTTCGGCGGCTACGGCTATAATTGGGGCGGCGGCAATAAAAACGGCGTCCCCCAGGGCTTGGGCTACCTGGGAGTCTACGCCAAACCGAACACCGTCACCAAACCGACGGAAACCCTGGTAACCGGCGACGGCGCCGACGCCCTGACCAGTGACACTCAGGGAGCGGTACTCTATATGAACAACAGCGGACCGGGAATCGGGGATCGGCACGATAACGGCATCAATGTCAGCTGGGTGGACGGCCACGCCGGTTACATGAAGAAGACGGAGCTGATGCGCGGCAAGGCCAGTCCCCTCCTGAGCGCCGCTAACGAATACAAGTATTATTATCTGCGTATCAAATAGCTGCATGGCAAGATATTACAAAAACCATCGTCCTTCTTTGACGGTTCCGTACGATCTCCCCGGCGCCGGAAGACAGTGGATTCCCTGACGGAACCTGCCCCCCTGAAGTTGGCGGTGTCCCCCCTGTAAGATCTGCCGCTCGCGACAGGTCTGGTCGATTTAGGAAAAACGGAACGGCGGTCCTCAGGGGAAAAGTGCCCCAACCCAAAGTATCCACATATATCCACAAAAATTCAAAAAAATTGATCAAACACGAGACATTACGACTCACAATTTCCGTTTTTTCTGTTATAATTAATTAAGGCTTGACGGGTACTTCTCTTCATGATGACGCCCCCCGGCCATGAATCACGATGAAACGGAACCGTATGTCAATGGTTCAAACACAAAGGAGACAAAATATGAAATCTTCGCAAACCATATCCCGTCGGGGATTCACGCTGATCGAACTTCTGGTGGTGATTGCGATCATCGCCATCCTGGCCTCCATGCTGCTGCCGGCGCTGAACCGGGCCCGCGAATCCGCCTACAAGGCCAGCTGCCTCAGCAATCAGAAGCAGTTCGGTCAGGCCACCGCCATGTACGGCAGCGACACCGATTATCTGCCGTCCGCCGGAAAAAGCGGTTATACCATCAACGGCGTCAGCATGGGCACCACCGCCTGGAAAGGCATTCTGGCGCTCTATATCGGCAATACGGACAAGCTGGCCAATGAAGACACCTATGGCGATGTCATCAACAGCAAAGTCTTCCGCTGTCCGACCTGGCGCCTGGAAGGAATCAGCAACGAATCCCATCGGGAGCAACTGGCCGATACGATGAGAAATTACGGCGGCGGATACGGCATCCCGTATGTGGCCACCACCACCTATTCCTCCAAACCTCTGGATCGGCGTTATATCGGCTACAACGGCGTTTTCCAGAAAGTCAACGCCGTGAAGCAGCCCTCCCTCACCATCATGTTCGGTGAAAGCGACGACTCCGGTCAGGCGGCCACCAGCGCCACGGCCTACGCCTTCGTATACTGCAACGGAACCAACTCCTCCGCCCGCCGCCCGTATGGACGTCATGACAACTACGCCCAGATGACGCTGTCCTGGGTCGACGGCCATGCCAGCGCCATGAGCAATCAGGCGATCGCGGCCGGGAAACCGATCGCCGGACGGTCCGCCTCGGACAACTTCCGTTACTACTTCTGGATGGATAAGAAGTAAGCAAACGGAACGGAACATGCAGTATTCAATGGCGCGATCACGGTCGCGCCGTTTTTTTCTCCCGACAATCGTTGACCATCCCGGAAGGAATCCTCTTATGACTGTTTCCCGTTTGTTGTGTTTCGCCGTTCTGTTTTTCGGTCTGGCCGCGGGGCGGCTTCAGGCCGACGTAACGCTCTTCGTCGCGCCGGAAAAGACCGGCAACGGCAGCGGCGAGTCCGCCGCCGACGCCGCCCTGTGGACCGCGCCGGAATTCTGGAAATCCGTCGCCGCCGCGCTGAAGCAGGCCCCCGTAACCGTGCAGTTCGCTCCGGGCGTGTACAACGTCCGCCACAATCCCGCCACCCGCAAGGGTACCGGTCTCGACATCAACCGCCCCGGGCATGAAAAGAACCTCCTGACGCTCCGGGGAGCCCCGGATTTCGCCACCGTCATTCAGCGCGACCCGAAAGATCCCCGCGACGCGGGTTCCGCCAACCTCGCCACCCTGATGCAGATCCGCCGTCCCCGCAACGTGCGCATCACCGGGCTGCGCTTCGCCGGCGAAACGCCCATCGCCTACGGGCTGCAGCTGCGCGAGGCGCAGGACGTCACCATCGACCACTGCCGCTTCGTCGACATGCCCGGTGTCTGCTACGGCGCCACCGGCGTAAACGGCAGCACTTCCCGCAACATCACCTGGGAAGACTGCCATTTCGAAAACGTCGGTACGGAAATCTCCGCCCACATGATTTACAATGCCAACGGCGCAAACGATCTCGCCATCCGCAACTGTACCTTCAACAACACGCCGGGGGACTTCATCCGCTTCCGCAACGGCTGCCGGAACGTGCTGGTCGAAAACTGCTCCTTCCTCATGCCGGAAGTCAAAACCCCGATCGATTACCCGTTCATCAGCATGCCGCTCTTCAACTCCCGCGATCCGCGCAGCACCGATCCGGAAGTAACCAGACGCCCGTTCGAATACTTCGGCGGCAACATCACCATCCGCAACAACACCTTCACGCGGGAATCCGCGCCGAAAGCGGGCGGCCGCGCCGTGGTCCTGATGTTCCACAACTCGAATTTCACCCCGCCGGGTGTGGAGTTGCTGTTCAACCGCAAGGATATCGCCCAATTCCAGGCCATGCCCGATGCGGAGGCCCGGGAGTGGCTGCAAAAGCGCACCGGCATCGACACCACCGCCGTCACGCTGGAAAACAACCGGGTCAATCGCAACACCCTGGATCAGGTCGTCTACGAATGCTGGCCCAACGGCAAAGATCCGCAGCGCTACCCCGACGAAGAATACAAAAACCTCTTTGAATTGACCCGGCTCGTTCATAAAAAATAATGCTTCCGGATATGTCGGAACGCTTGTCCCGATAAAAAACACCACCGGTTCCCCGGCATGCGGGAATCGGTGGTGTTCCTTTTCAGAGAAGACGGTACCCGTCAATCCACAAACAGATCGCGGCTGGCGAACTTCGGTTCGCTGGTGAGGTTGATCCCGAGTTTACGCAATCCGGCCTCGTCCCCCGGCGTCGGCAGATGGGTGAGATGCATTTCGCAGCCGGAAAGCCGCGGCAGATTGCGCATCGCCAGTCCGGCCGCCGGATTCGCCGGAACGCTGACGCTCAGCGCGATCAGGGCCTCACCGAGGTCGAGACTGACCCGTTTGCTTTTCAGAAAATCCTTCTTGAGCATCCCCACGGAATCGATCACCTCCGGCGAGATCAGCAGCAGCTCGTCCGGCAATCCCGCCAGCATCTTGATGGCGTTGATCACGCAGCTGGCCGCCGCATGCATCAGCGGCGAATTCTTGCCGGTGATGATGGCGCCGTCCGGCAGCTGCAGCGCGGCGCCGCAATAGATGTTGTCGCTGCCCTTGTCCTGCTGCTGCGCCGCCTCGCGGGCGGCATTGCGTGCCGGCGCCACCACCGAACGGTCTTCCTCCACCGCGCCGACCTCGTCCATCAGCAATTTCACCCGGTCCACCGTCTGCTGATCGGTCATCCCCAGCGCATACTCGCACCGGTAACGGAAATAACGGCGGATGATTTCCTGTATCGCCGCCCGGCGCACCACCTCGTCGTCCACGATGGAGAATCCCACCCGGTTCACCCCCATGTCCGTGGGCGAACGGTATAAATGCTCGCTGTCCATGATTTTCGCGCAGATCCGCCGCACCACCGGAAAAATTTCGATGTCCCGGTTGTAATTGATCGCGGTTTCGCCATAGGCTTCCAGGTGAAACGGATCGACCATGTTCACGTCGCCGATGTCCGCCGTCGCCGCCTCGTAAGCCAGATTGACCGGATGCTTGAGCGGCAGATTCCACACCGGGAACGTCTCGAATTTGGCATATCCAGCGGAAACGCCGCGTTTCTGTTCATGATAGACCTGCGACAAACAGGTCGCCATTTTACCGGAACTCGGGCCGGGACCGGTAACGATCACAATCGGCCTGTCCGTCTCGATGAATTCATTGGCACCGTACCCCTCATCGCTGACGATGGTGTCCAGATCGGTGGGATATCCCTGAATCGCCCGGTGCGCATAAACCCGGATACCCAGTCGGGTCAGCTTGTTGATGAAGGTCTTCACCACCGGCTGGTCGGCGTAGCGGGTGACGACCACGGCCTTCACATCCAGTCCCCAGTCGCGCAGATTGTCGATGATCCGCAAGGTGTCCGCATCGTAGGCGATGCCGAAATCGGCACGGATCTTCTTGCGCTCGATATCTCCGGCGAAAATACAGATGACGATGTCGATTTTATCCTTGAGTTTCTGCAGCAGCCGCATTTTCACATTGGGATCGAATCCCGGCAGAATCCGGGCTGCGTGATAGTCGTAGGCCAGCTTGCCGCCGAACTCCAGATAAAGTTTGTTATCAAAACGCGCCGCCCGCTCCAGGATGGCCCGTGATTGTTCTTCCAGATACTTCTCGTTGTCAAACGCGCATGCAGTCATTTCCCTTTTTCCCATCTTCCTTATTTCCGCGGCGTTGCGCGCCGTTTTCCACTTTGTACAAAAAAACGCCCCCGTCGTCCTTCCGGGTCCACCGGCAAGCGGACGGAGGCGGCCGTCCCCCCCTGCGTTTTCCCATCCCGCCTGTATCAACGGGCGGGCTCTTCCCCCGTAAAGGAGGCCTCCGCATCCTCGATCGATGCAAACGAAGCGAAATGCCGCGCCAGACCGCTCAGCTGGAATACCCGCTGGATCTTCTCTCCGGCATTGGCCACGGCGAACCGGCCGCCGCGTTCACGCATATTCTTGGCGCCGATCAGAATGGACCGCAATCCCGCGCTGCTGAGGTATGTGAGTCCCGCAAAATCGAAAATCAGAGCCATACAGCCCTCTTTGCAGACCGCCGCAATCGCCGCATCGGCTTCAGGCGCCGTTACCGAATTCAGTTCTCCGGAAAAACTCATCACGGTGCAATCCTGCCGATGCGTTACGGTAATCATTTCCGACCTGCCTCTCCAATCGTAAATTCCAGAATATTCCGATCGGCCTCCCGCCGATATTTCAAATCGCCTGCCAGCTGCCGGACCAGAAACACGCCCAGTCCGCCGATCCCCTGTTCGCTCAAATCCGCGGCAGTCCGGGTTTTCTTCGCCTCGGTCAACGGGTTGAACGCGCGTCCGTCATCGGTCAGCCGCACCCGGACCGCATCGGAACGGAAATCCAGATCCACCCCGATCTCATGCACGTCCCGGTCCTCGTATCCGTACTTGATGACGTTGGAAATCATCTCCTCCAGAGCCAGGCGCAGCGCATACCGGGACTCCCCGGACAACGCCGCGAACTCGGGCAGTGCCGCGATCCGCCGGTCCAGTTCCGCCAGATCCGCCATCTGATTGCGCATGGAATAATACAATCGCTCCCGTCTCCGGAATCACTGATTTCCATCATCCAGAAATTACGCTTTCAAATGGATTTTTCAAGTCCGGAACCGAAATTATTTCGCACTTTGCCGCGCTCCGTTTTTTCAGGCGAACCAGGTGCCGGAATCGCCCTCCCTCCGAAAAAAACGGGAGAGAGCCCCCTTCCCTGTCGGAAGCACGTCTCTCTCCCTCTCCCGGTTCCGAATCAGACCGGAAGCGTTATTCCAGCTCGGCCAGCACCCACAGAGTGGCGCTTTTCAGCGTACGGCTGAATTTAGTGAACGTCCAGTCCGGATTACCGGAAGGCGCGTTTCCGATGCCGATTTCCGCATCACGGCCGGCGCTCCAGCGATTGTAGGCGAAAACGGTCTGTTTTTCCGCCGTGTTATGGACCTGCATTGATCCGTATCCCGGCTTGTACACCGGCGCCGGGGCGTCGCCGAAGTCGAATGTTTCGGAAGAAGCCCCCGGCACATTCGCCACATTCGGTGCCGTATAATTCGAGCACCAGAACTCGATATTGCCGCGTTCAAAAGTCCCGGTTTTCACGCCGGGCACGTCGGAACGCACCTCCAGATTGGTCACGAACGTCTGAAATTTCCGCCCCATGGAAAAGGTCGGCACCCCCATGTAGCGCAACTCCGTATCGAAGGGATCCATGGCGCACCAGACATACTGACTGGTGCCGTCGGTCTTTTCCAGCCGGACCAGATAGCCGATCCGCTTGACTTTTCCCTTCAGCGCCGAACTGTAATCGAGATCATACTTCATGGCGACCGCGGCGTTTTTATCTCCGCCGAGCATGTTGCAGCGGAACACCATTTTGTATTTCCCGGCTTCCGGCACCCATTCGGCGAGTTCTTCCGCCGACACCGGCTGCGCCGCCCGGAAGGCTCCCAGCGGCAATCCCGCTTCGTTGGTCAGATTCGGTTCCGCAAGCTGGTGCCAGGCGAACCGGACCTGCCGGACTTCCGTCACTTTGTCGCTGGACACCAGGAGCTTATTGCCGGAGATTTCCGCCCGTGCCGGATGAAACACGCAATCCGGTCCGGCGACTTCAAAGCAGCTCGGCGCCTTGCCGTCGCGGGTCTTCCAGGTCTGCACGTGGCGACCGGTGATCTCCACGGCGCCGCCCTTGAAATCAATCCGCTCCGGCGCGGGACAATCCGCCGCCAGTTCCGTCCGGCCGTAATCGCGTTTCAGCGCCAGCAGCGCCAGACGGCGGCCCACGGTCTCCTTGTCCTTGGGATGGATATCGTTGAGCATGCCGACATCGTTGATCACCGCCATGCCGGTTTTCGGAAAGGTGTCCGCAAAGCGCTGCTGCACTTCCCAGATCACCGGCAGCCGGAAGGCGTCGCCCTTGTAATCATACGGTGCCAGCTGCGCGAAATAAAAGGACATGTCCGGATTGTCGAACATTTCCCGCCAGCCGCGCACCAGCGCCTCCATCTTGCTGTAATAGGCGGCGCCGTCCCCCAGATTCGCCTCGCCCTGATACCAGATGGCGCCGTGGATGCCGTAGGGAACCAGCGGATGAATCATGCCGTTGTACAACGCCGCGCCCGTGGCCCGGGTCGCCGGACTGAAGATTTTCGGAAAAGCCGGGGGCGCCGGGGGCATTTCATTCCGGCTCACCGCCTCCCGATAACGCCGGAGCCAGGCGGTGTAAGACGCCTCTGTTTTTTTCGTCAGCGCCGCATAAGCCGCCGTACCGCCGATGCGCGACTCCGCCTCTTCGGCCAGCGCCGCCAGTTCCGGCAGCTGTTTCAGGCCGCACAGCGGGGTCCAGGGTTCGATCCGGGTGCCGCTCCAGCAGGAGAGAATCAAACCGACCGGCACCTGCAATTCCCGGTACAGCTCCCGTCCGAAGAAATAGCCCACGCCGGAAAACGATCCGACGGTCTCCGGCGAACAGACCTGCCAGGCGGCCTGCAGATCGGTCTGCGGCTGCGCCGCCGGCTGCCGGGGCGCCTTGAAGAGCCGGATCATGGGATATTCGCCGGCGCCGGCGATCGCCTCTTTGCCGGTCTTCGAATTGGCGACCGTCCATTCCATATTCGACTGCCCGCCGCAGAGCCAGACTTCGCCGAACATCACGTTTTTGAACACGCGCGGGGAATCGCTCCCGGCAACCGTCAGTTCATACGGTCCTCCGGCGGCAAACGGTCCGACGGCAATCTGAAAATTTCCCTGTTCATCCGCCCTGCCGGTAAACTGCTTTCCGGCAACCGATACCGTGATCGCCTCGCCGGGGGAGCCTTTGCCCCACACCGGCACCGCCCGGTCCCGCTGCAGCACCATGTTGTCGGAAAAAATGGACGGCATCTCCAATTCGGCCGCGCCGCCGGTTACGGCCGCCAGCAGCGCCAGCGCACATACCGCCAACATCCGTTTGCTCCGTTTCATAGCCGTAACTCCTTTCCCTATTAGATATCAGATTTGTTCCCGTTCTTCCATCCGGAACCAGACAACCACGAAATTATTATACCGTCCATCGCCAAAAAAAGCAAATAAAACCGCAAAGATTCCCCGGAACTCCGACAGGATTCGTTTGCGGAGATTCGTTTTCCATGGTATAGTAAACATCAGTTCAAAATCCCGGTTTTTCAGGTAAACGATCCCCATTCTTTGAGGAAAGGCATCACGTCATGACCAAGGGAGTCATCATCGCCGGCGCCGGTCGCGGCCTGGTCTTCGCCAAACTGATCGCGGCGGCCAATCCGGAGAGCCGCCGGAGAAACATCCAGAACTGCGTCGACTGGATGCAGCTGAGCAACAATACCCAGAGTCGTCCGCTCAACCGGACCGTCGTCGCCGTAGTGGACTGCAATGTGGCCGCTCATGAGCGCATCCGCCGGGAGCTGGATGAATGCGGTCTGACCGAATGCGCCATATACAGCTCGCTGGAAACCGCGCTGGACGAAATTCCCGAGAAACAGGCCGACGCGGTCATGATCGTCACCCCGAACACCACGCACGCGGACCTGACGGAGCTGGCGCTCGCCCGGCATCGACACGTTTTCCTGGAAAAGCCCATCGCCGCCTCCTGGCCCGATGTGGTGCGCATTTCCCGGGCCGCGGCCGCCGCTCCGGACCGCGTGGTGCTGCTCGGCTTCGTCCTGCGTTATTCCAATTTCTACCGCCGCATCAAGGAAATCTGCGACAGCGGCATCCTCGGCAACATCGTCATGATTCAGGCCGACGAGCGGCTGGATATGGCCCAGGGCTCCTCCTATCGCCGGGGCTGGCGACGCAAAGTCGCCGCCACCGGCGGCTCCATGAACGAAAAGTGTTCCCACGATCTGGACATTCTCTGCTGGCTCAAGGAACGGCAGGGCACGCCCGTGGCCGTGTTCTCCGCCGGAGGACGGGAACTCTTTCCGCCGAAGGACGGGCCGGACCGTTGTCCCGACTGCACCGACCGCAACTGTCCGTTCCGGCTGACCCCGGAAAAACTGCGCCGCGCCAAGGGCAGTTTCAAGCGGGACCTGCAGCTGGCCGACCAGTGCATCTTCCGCACCGACGCCGACGTCCGCACCAATCAGAGCGTGACGGTTCTGTTTTCCGACGGCACGCAGGCGCTGTTCACCATGATGATGTACAGCGGCAAGCCGGGGCGGGACATTCTGATCCACGGCACCACCGCCATGCTCGAAGGCGAATATCAGAGCGGCAAAATCGAATTGACCAACTACCGCACCGGCGAAGTGATCGACCGCTCCTCCCGGCTCGCCGAATGGCACGGCGGCGGCGACGCGCTGGTGCTTAACGATTTCTTCGACTGCATCGACATGAACGGCAGGCCGATCAGCTGTCTCGGCGACGGCGTCACCGCCACGCGCCTGGCCCTGGCGGCGGACCGGAGCTGCGACGAAGAGCGCCTGGTCCGTCTCGAAGAATTTTCCCT
>CASFXO010000118.1 GCA_949298665.1 uncultured Lentisphaeria bacterium | reverse complement strand
ACCATCGCCAACGGCACCAGCCGAAAAACCGGTTCGGAAACGGCGACCTACAAAGGCGATGCCGTCACCCGCAAACTGACGGCGAGCACGGTGATTGCCACGTCCGGCGTCCTCACCGCGACCGGAGCCGAAATCGCTGCCGTCAACGGATTCAGTACGGTCAAACTGACCGATTCCACGGTCAGCGGCGCGCTTCAGCGTCTGACGGAGTCGGGGGACCTCTGCGGGACCTACGGGGAGACGCTCCGCGTTCAGACCGACAAGACTGGAGCGGTCAGCGGCACGTATGAACTTTCCGCCGTCTATTCCCGTTCCGGTTCCCTGACCGTGACGAGCCGGGATGCCGCCGCCTCCGTCGGCCAGGTGAGCAACTTCAATACCGTTACCTTGAAAGGCGCCGCGGCGGGCAATATCCGCAATGCTGTCGCCGCGAAAACGACGAAAAAGTACAATATGAACTGGGACGATGCCGCCGAATACGGTCGGCCGGGCATGTATGATCCCGCCTTCGATCCGGAAGCGGCCGAGCTGCTGAGTTCGCTGGACCAGTATTCCGCCTCCGGTACGGTGACCTTGTCGGCGGCGGCGCATGCCGGCGCGGTCAGCGGTTATCAGAAAGTGATTTTGAAGGAGGGGGCGCAGGCGGATACGGTGACCGCGATTGCGGAAATCGCGGGGCAGTCCCGGATCTGCGGCTCCAGCAAAGAGACCATCACGAACAACGTGAAAACGGTCAACGGCCAGTTGTCCGGCACGTATCAGCGCACTCTGACGGTAGCGCCCGCGGCGTCCGTGAGTGTGAAGGATGCCGGAGTCGGCGGCGATATTGCCGGATATCGGAGTGTGACATTGACCCGGGCGACGGTTTCGGGCGGCGTGGACTTCGGGGAATCTCATACATATCGTTATCGCGAAACGTACCGGAAGGGCGTGGCCACGATCGATGAAACGGATACCTATACCCGCAACGGGGTATTCAGTGCGACCGACTCGACCGTAGCTGGTGCCATTACCGGGTATTCAACGGTGCGGCTGACCGATTCAACAGCGGGCGACATCCGGCAAAACACTCTGGCCAAGGTGGTCAACGGCGCGGAAACCCATCGGCTGACCGGATCGGTTACGTTGAAAAACACCGTCGCGGGCGCGATCGCCGGTTTCAGCAGCGTCAGCTTGAACGACAGTACCGTTGCGTCCGTCATCAATGTGAACAAAGTGACCGTGAGCAAAGGCGACAACGTCATTTCCGGCGGTTACTCCGGAACTTCCGGCAACGACAAGCTGATCGTGAACCGGGGCGCGGTGCTGACGACCGGAGCCGTGAAGCTCGGTGGCGAGTCCGGCGATATCCTGACGGTCAACGGCACCCTGGTGCTGACCGGTGCGGAAGTGACGGCGGGGAAGATTTCCGGCGCCGGGGAAATCGCCGCATCCAGTGCGGTTTTTTCCAAACTGGAGCTGGATTTCGCGCGGGTTCTCGATCTCGGAGAAACCTCGGAGAACTTCCGGGGAACGGCTTACGAGAACGCCGATGACCTCTGGAAGAACGCCGTTCGCTGGGATGGTCTCGATGCGTTCGAAGGCTGGCTGGGCGGCTGGGGGGACGGCCGGGACACGGTGGACCACATCCGCTTTTATGCCGAGGCCGGCTCTTCGCTGCGGATCACCGGGGTGAGCGATTATGAACTTCTCGATGTCCGCGGCAATCCGCTCGCCGGACTGTCGGACGCCGGAGAATACATCCTCCGGCTGAAACACGAGGAGGACAGCTCCATCAGCTACTCGATCGCTCTGGCATGAAAAACAGACCGGCGACCCCGGCACGCGGCCGGGCGTTCGCCGGTTGGGTTTTTTCAGGTCCCCTGTCCGGAGCCGCAGAAAAAAAGGTCCGGGTCAGCGGCAGACGACCCGCCGGAAATTCTTCTTGCCCGCGCGCAAAAGCAGTTCGCCGCCGGAGAAATCCGCCAGCGTGATCTGCTGTTTGACGTCGGCGATCTTCCGGTCGTTGACGCTGACGCCGCCGCCCTGAATCAGGCGGCGCGCATCGCTGGTGGATTTGCAGATGCCGCACTCCACCAGCAGCCGGGCCAGTCCCATGCCTTCGCCGGCGAAGACGGCGCGGTCCAGCTCCGTCGTCGGCAGTTCGATTTTCGCCGCCGTCTGGTCCACCGCGGCGATCCGGCTGGTGGTCGCAGTCCGTTTTTCCGGATCGGCGAAACCGAATTTGCCGCCCGCCGTCAGGAAGGCCTCCCGGGCCGCGGCTTCACCGTGCGCCAGCATGGTGGCTTCAAACGCCAGAATTTCCTTGGCGCGGTTGATGTTGGCGCCTTCCGCCGTCAGCGTTTCGATCTCGGCCACCGGAAGCGGCGAGAAATAGAGCAGCAGCCGCCGCACCACGGCATCATCGGCATTGCGCCAGAACTGATAGTAATCGAACACGCTGGTGCGGTCGACGTCCAGCCAGACGTTGTTGCCGCCCGCGGTTTTGCCGAATTTCTGCCCGTTGCCGTCGAGCAGCAGCGGAATGGTCATGCACTGCACTTCGTTGCCGCTTCTGCGGCGGACCAGTTCGGTGCCCGACTCCATGTTGCCCCTCTGATCCTGGCCGCCGAACTGCATTTTGCAG
>CASFXO010000117.1 GCA_949298665.1 uncultured Lentisphaeria bacterium | reverse complement strand
AAACGCCGGGTCAGTTCCGGAATGTCTTCGCGCCGATCGCGCAGGGGAGGCATTTCGATGCTGATCCCCTCCAGCCGGTAATACAAATCCTCGCGGAACGTCCCTTCCGCAACCATGGCCGCCAGATTGCGGTTGGTGGCCGCGACCAGCCGGGCGTCACAGCGGATCTGTTCATGTCCGCCGATGCGTTCCACGCAGCGGCTTTCCAGCACCCGGAGCAGCTTCACCTGAATCGCGGGCTCGATTTCCCCGATTTCGTCGAGAAAGATGGTGCCGCCGTCCGCGAGCTCAAAACGTCCCTTGCGCCGCTCGACCGCCCCGGTAAACGCGCCTTTCTCATGCCCGAAAAGCTCACTCTCCAGCAGATTCGCCGGCAGTGCCGCGCAATGCACCGGAACAAACAATCCCTTGCGTCCGCTGGCGTCGTGGATGGCGCGGGCGATCACCTCCTTGCCGGTGCCGCTCTCCCCGGTAATGAGAATGTTGATCCGGCTCGGCGCCGCGTCCCGGACCAGTTCGAACACCCGGCGCATCGCGGGCGAGCTGCCGATCACCATTTCTCCGGAAGAGGTCGGATTTCCGGCCGTCTCCGCCGCAACCCCGGCGGCCGCGGCCTGCGGCTCCGGCGCGGAGCGGGAAGCCAGTGCCGCGTCGATCACCTCGTCGAGCTGCGACAGTTTCACCGGCTTCGTCACGAAATTGAACGCGCCGGCCTTCACCGCCGCCACGGCGTTTTCAATCGTCCCGTAGGCGGTGAACACAATGCACGGCGGCCGGACCGCCTTGCTCAAAGTCGCCTCCAGCACACTCATGCCGTCCGCTCCCGGCATGCGCAAATCAGTCAGGACCAGATCGTAGTCGTGATTTTTCAACAATTCCAGCGCCGTCGCGCCGTCTTCCGCGCCGGTCACATCAAAACGGCCGCGCAGGTACCGCATCAGCGCTTCGCGGGTATGCAGCTCATCGTCGACAATCAGAATGGATTTGCGTTTCATACACCTTCCGCCGGTTATTTCAGCTCGGTCCCGGTATCAGGATCCATCAACCGGAACTCCTCGCAATGCAACGCGGGGTCCGCACGGAAGGAGAGCGCATGTTTGTACTTCTCCTCCAATGCCCGCAGATGTTCCGAATCCTCGTTCTTGAGCCGGGCCAGTACATCGGGATGCATGATCACCCGCACCGGAATCCCCTTGTACCGGGGATCGCGGAAAATCGAATTGAGCCGCCGCTGAATTTCCACGCTCATGGTCATCGGCGACTTGACCCGTCCGGAACCGCCGCAGTAAGGACAGGAATCGAAAACCTTGTCCTGCAAACTTTCCTCCTCACGCTGCCGGGTCATCTCCATCAATCCGAACTTACTGATCGGCAACACCTTGGTTTTCGCCCGGTCATCCTTGACCAGTTTCTTCATGCACTTGACCACCTCGTCGCGGTCGTGGGCACTGCGCATATCGATGAAGTCGATCACCACCAGTCCGCCTACGTTGCGCAACCGCAACTGCCGGGCGACCTCGGCGGCGGCCTCGAGATTGGTTTTCAGGATGAATTCCGGCTGTTCCGCACTTTTCCGGCCGCGTCCGGAATTGACGTCGATGGCGATCAGCGCCTCGGTTTCGTCGATGCAGATCCAGCCGCCCCCCGGCAGCTTGACTTCGCGGCTCTGTACCTTGTCCAGCTGCTCCTTGATCCGGTAGCGGTCGAATACCGGCACCGACTCCTCGTAACAGTGTACCTTGGCCGCCATCTTGCGGCCGCCGATCTTCTTGACGGTGTCGTAAATCCGCTTGTAGGCACCCCGGTCGTCCACTATGATCTCGTTGATCTCCTCGGTCATGAAATCACGCACGGTCCGGTCGATCAGATCGGGCTCGGTGTAAACCGCCAGCGGTGCACGCCCCCGGTCGATCGCCCCTTCGAGCGTGTTCCAGTAAGACAGCAGCAACTCCAGGTCGCGCTTGAAAAACAGGCTTTTGCGCCCCTCGCCCACCGTCCGGCAGATCAACCCCATGCCGTCGGGCAGCTCCAGCTCGGAAAGAATCTTTTTCAGCCGGGTCCGTTCGGCTTCGTTGTCGATTTTGGTGGAAAGCCCGATGTGGTCGGAATAAGGCATCAGCACCAGATACCGCCCGGCGATGGAAAGATTCGCCGTCACCCGGGCGCCCTTGCTGCTGATGGGGGATTTGACCACCTGCACCAGGATCTCCATGCCCGGCTTGAAAAACTCCGGAATCTCCGCCGTGGTGAATTTCCGGCGACGGCGGCTGACCTCCCGATGCTGCAATTCTCCGGCACGCCCGTTTTTTTTCTTCGCCTTGCCGTCTCCGCCGCGGCGGTTCTCCACCGAAATGGTCGCCTCTTCGTCCTCATCCTCCCCGCGACTGTCGCCGGAACGCAGCGACGCGCTCTCCGGAATCATGTCGTGATAATGCAGAAATGCGTTTTTCTCCGCACCGATATCCACAAACGCCGCCTGCAGCGCCGGTTCCAGATTAACGATCTTCCCCAGATAAATGGATCCGACCTTCGGTTCATCATCGGCCCGTTCGATCCGGTATTCCTCCAATCCTCCATTGTTCAACAGCGCGAAGCGGGTTTCCAGCTTCTCGCAGTTCAAGACAATCGTTTTCCCCTGTTGCTCCATCTTCCCGTCAATTCCTTGATTTTCATCGGCCGGCGCAGAAAAATACTCAGAAGTCCACCGGCAAACACATTTCGGCCCCCCGCAATCCGTTCAGAAACGCGGTCGCCGCCATCTCCCGTTTCCCCGGCGCCGACACCGTCAGCAGTTCCAGTGCGCCCTCGCCGCATCCGACGATCCAGGCATGTTTGTCGCGGCGCAACACCGCTCCCGGAGCGCCGGAAAGTTCCGGATGCACCGCGGCCGAAACCACCGTCACCGGAAATTCCCGCCCCCCCGTTCTCAACGTGAAACTCGCCCCGGGCCAGGGAGCATACGCCCGGGTCATGGCCTCAATCTCCCGCGCCGGACGGCGCCAGTCGATCCGTCCGTCGGCCTTGCGGATTTTGGAGCAGAAGGTGGCGGCCTCGTGATCCTGTGCCGTCGGCCGCAGTCGGCCGTCCATGATCCCCCGCAACACCGGCAAAACGGTTTCCGCGGCCATTTCGCCCAGCTGCCGCTCCAGTCGGTCCGCCCGCTCGTTCCCGACCAGTTCGACCGGAAAACTTTCATACACCGGTCCGGTATCAAGTCCGCATTCCATTTTCATGAAGCTGACTCCGGTACGCGTCTCTCCGTTCCGGATGACGGACACCACCGGCGAAGCCCCCCGGTACCGCGGCAGCAACGACGCGTGAATGTTGACGCAGCCGAGCGACGGCAATGCCAGCAACGGCGCCTTCAACAGTTGCCCGAACGACACCACCAGCAGAAAATGCGGCGTCAACTGCCGCAGCCGCTCCAGGAACGCTTCCTCATTCACCCGGGGAATGCGATCCACCGTCAGCCCGAGTGCTTCCCCGGCGGTTCCGACCGGCGTCGGGGTCAGCCGTCCACCGCGTCCAGCAGGCCGGTCCATCTGGGTACCGACCCCCAGCAGCGCCACGTCTTCGGAAACGGCCAGGCGCCGCAGCACCGGTACCGCGATGGCGCCGGAGCCGAGAAAATAAATTCTGATTTTTTCAGGCATGATTGCAGAAAGTCCCCTTTCAAAAACCGCGCTTTCATGGTACAATATACTATGGGATTGCCAAAAAACGAATCAACTATGCAGGATAATCCGATAAAAATCGCCATCGCCCTCGGCGCCAATCTCGGCGATGCCGCCGGAGCGTTCCGGGAAGCGGTGGTTCGTCTGCAGGCTGCCGGTGTCCGCCATTGCCGCCTTTCCAGCCTGATCCGGACGGCGCCGGTGGATTGTGCGCCGGGAACGCCGGACTTTTTCAACGCGGCCCTGACCGGCGAATGGGGCGGCAGTCCGGAAGAACTGCTGCGGCTGTGCCGCGAACTCGAAACCGCCGCGGGCCGTCCCCGGAACCACGGCGTCAACCAATCCCGTCCGCTCGATCTGGACATCATTCTCTTCGGCGATGTCATTTTGCGGACGCCGGAACTGACCATTCCGCATCCCCGGGCGCGGGTACGGCGATTCGTGCTGGAGCCGCTGGCGGAAATCGCGCCGGACTGGCGTTTCCCGGAGGACGGGATGACGATAAAAACCGCCTTGAACGGATTGACGGGTTGACCTCCGCGGAAAACCGTGTTATATTGTTAAGGAATTTTACGACCAACAACCGATCAACCCTTGTTTCAGGAAAGTACAAAACGATGAACGAAACATTCAACTGGTGGATCCTGGCGGGAGCGAGTCTGACCTGGCTGCTGTTCATTCTCAGTGTAGCGCAACTCTCACGCTTTTATTCAAAATTTCTGGACACGCGCAAGGAAATTGACGCCAATCTTCTGGTCATCAACGGAATGCTGAAAAAAATCCATGCCGCGCTGGCGGAAATGGCCATCGAACAACGCCGCTCCACCCGGCTGATGGTGGAACAGGTTGACCTGAAAAAAGCGGAAATGACCGGTGAATTCGAGATCGTTGAAGAACCCGTTCCGCCGGCGACCCAGCCACCCGCTACACCCGGAATCACGCTGCCCGCGGAAAAATGATGACAATTTTATGACGACATCCCTTGAATCTGACAGGACGGTCGTTAAGTTATACAGCGAAGTCTATGATTGATCGTGTAAACAACCATATAAAACCTTGGGGAATTGGCAGACTTATGAGAAAACTCGTCATGGCGTTGGGCGTGGCGGCGGTGCTCGTCACCGGCGGAAGCGCGAAGGGCAACGAATTTCTGGAACGGCTCGCGCTTTACGTCCCGAACCGGGTGGTTGACACGCTGGACGCCTTCACCTTGAATCTCGGCGTCGGACCGGTCATCCGTGCCGAACTCATGGCCACCCGCGCGGTCACGGTCGGCGGGTCCTATGGTTTTTCCTGGAAGGCCTTCAAGGATTATAACCGCCAGTACGGCCTCGGTGTGCAGGACGGCTGGTACTGGTCTCTGGCGACCATCGGCGAAGAAAACATGCGCCGGGAACGGGCGCTCGGCACGGTCAAAAGTTATTGGGAAGCCTATGCCGGTTTTCCGTCTCCCCTGCAGCGGATTTACGATCCGCTGGAAGGACAGCGCGATTACTGGCAGTTCGGCGGCGCGCTCGGGGCGCTGATTGAAGGGGAATTCTACATTCACCCGATCGAAGGGCTGGACTGGCTGGCCGGCTTCTTCTTCCTCGATCCGAAAGGAGACGACCTGACGTTCGACGACTTCCGCTGAAGCGGAGTCGACGGCAGGCACAAAAGGGTGTTTCGCGGCGACGCCGGAAACACCCTTTTTTCAACGAGGCCTCATGATGCCGGAAGAAGGATTCCATTGTCTACGTTGCGGCAATTGCTGCCGCTGGCCGGGATACGTCCGGATCACGGAGGCGGAAACGGAGGAGATCGCCCGTTTTCTGAATCTGGGGACAACGGAATTCACGACCCGTTACACGGTGCTCATGGCTGATCGTACCGGCCTGAGTCTGATTGAAAACACCGCCGGGCACTGCATCTTTTTCGATGAAAGCGCCGGATGCCGTATTCAGCCGGTTAAACCACGCCAATGCCGGGAATTTCCCACCGGCTGGAATTTTCCCGGATGGGAACGGGAATGCGCCGCCGGAAAACAATCATACGCCAAGGAATCCTGATCATGACCTTCGGAACCGCCGTCATCCTTTCCGGCCCCAGCGGAGTGGGGAAATCCACCCTGATCGGCCGGGTCAGGCGTGAACTGCCGGAACTGGAATTTTCCGTTTCCTGCACCACCCGCACTCCGCGTCCGGGAGAAATTGACCATGTACATTATCATTTTCTGAGCGAGGAGGAGTTTTCACTGCGGCAGGAGCGGGGGGAATTCATCGAACACGCGGGAGTCTTCGCCCGGCGTTATGGTACTTTGCGCAGCGAAGTGATGGATCGGGTGAGCGCAGGACGGGACGTGGTCCTGGATATCGACGTGCAGGGCGCCATGCAGATCCGGGAAGCGGCCCGAAAAGATCCCCAGCTGGCGGCCGTTGCGGAATTCGTCTTCGTCGCACCGCCCTCGATGGAAGAGCTGGAGCGGCGACTGCGCGGCCGCGGCACGGAGTCGGAAGAACAGATCCGGCTCCGGCTCGGACTGGCCCGGCGGGAGCTCTCCTTCTGGCGCCGGTATGATTACCTGTTGATCAATCACGATGTGGAGTACACGGCGGTGGAAATGGCCGGCTTGATCCGTGCCTTCCGCCTGAAATCCAGTCGGCAACCGGAGGAATTGTTCTCATGACCGAATCCGCGGAAAAACCACTGATCGCCCTCGGCATCACCGGCGGCATCGCCGCCTACAAAGCCGCTGAACTGTGCAGTATGCTGACCAAAGCCGGATTCGGAGTGCAGGTGGTGATGACGGCGAACGCCTGCCGCTTTGTCGGCGAATTGACGTTCCGCACGCTTTCGCAGCGAACGGTCATCACGGATTTGTGGAGCGTTCCGGACTGGCGTCCCGGCCACGTGGCATTGGCGACGGAAGCGGCGATGCTGGCGGTGGCCCCCTGCACGGCCAACTTCATCGGTAAATACGCCGGCGGCATTGCGGACGACGCCCTGACCACGCTGGCCATCTCCATGCGACGCCCGGTCCTGCTGGCACCGGCGATGAATCCGGAGATGTGGAGCCATCCGGCCGTCCGGGAAAACGTGGCGACTCTGCAGCGGCGCGGCGTCCACTTCGTCGGTCCGGCGGTCGGCCATGTGGCCTGCGGCGCCGACGGAACGGGACGCATGAGCGAACCGGGACTGATTTTTGCGGCGATTTCGGAATTGACCGGCGCCTAGTTTGCAATCCGACACATCCATGCTATATTTATCAGCGGAACGGATATGGTTTCGCGTATCAGCATGGAAGGTTCGATTGTGCAAGGTATTCTGAAAAAGTCCATTCTGTCGGCGCTCCTGGCCGCGGTTCTGGCCGGAGGAGGCTGTGCGGTTCACAACAATCACCTGACGCCGGAGGATTTCGCCCGACACCTGATCGACAGCGGAGTCCCGGTGCGCCAGGCGCAGCGGCTCAGTCCGGACCCCTTCCGGGCCAACGAAGCGCTGGCCATTGACATTGACGGTCAGGAAATCGGAATTTACAAATTCAACCAGGATACGGACCTGCAGCGCCGGCGCCTGGAAAAAATCCGTGAGGAGGGGTGCACCTACATCATCGGCACCAAATATCCGGTGGTGGTTCACGGCTCCTTCATGCTGCTGGGCGTGGAGAAGAATCCGCGCAAGAAGGAAATCCTGAAGGCGTTCAAGTCATTCGAATGAATGAAGAGTGAAAAAGAGGAAGGAAATGATGAGGTTTTCTTCCTCTCTTTTTTTCCGTAATCCGTTGCCCTGGGCAAGGGACACGGGACCAGCCATAAAAAAACCAACCACAGAGACGGCTGAATCCGACAAAAAGGCGTCTCGCCAATGCAGAAAGGGGCACTTGTATGCCGGTGAAAACCAAGAAGTATGTATATTTTTTCGGAGGCGGCGATTCCGAGGGGACCGCCGACATGCGGGCGATTCTGGGCGGCAAAGGGGCGAATCTCGCCGACATGGCCGGTCTGGGATTGCCGGTGCCGCCGGGCTTCACCATCACGACGGAAGCCTGCGCCGAATACGGCGAAATCGGCCGGGAAAAATTATTTGCGAAAATCGAAAAACAGGTGCTGACCGCACTGGCCAAACTGGAAAAAAACACGGATAAAACCTTCGGCAAAGGCCCGAATCCGCTGCTGGTGTCGGTCCGTTCCGGCGCGGCGGCCTCCATGCCCGGCATGATGGACACCATTCTCAACCTCGGGTTGAACGATGAAACCGTCCAGGCGGAAATCGCCCTGACCGGCAACGAACGGTTCGTCATGGATTCCTACCGCCGATTCATCCAGATGTTCGGCGACGTGGTGCTCCATGTGGATCACGACCGGTTCGAACACGCGCTGGACGCCGCCAAAAAGGCGAAGAAGGTCGCACTCGATACGGAACTGGATGCCGCCGATCTCAAAAAACTGATCGGCGAATACAAGAAAATCGTGAAAGCCGCCACCGGTGCCGAATTTCCGTCCGATCCGATGGAACAGCTCTGGTGCGCGATTCAGGCGGTCTTCGACTCCTGGAACAACCCGCGCGCGGTCCGGTATCGGCAGATCAACGACATCCGCGGCCTGCTCGGCACCGCGGTGAACGTGCAGGCCATGGTCTTCGGCAACTCCGGAGCGAACAGCGCCACCGGCGTGGCCTT
Source organism: uncultured Lentisphaeria bacterium (assembly GCA_949298665.1). Classification (GTDB taxonomy): domain Bacteria; phylum Verrucomicrobiota; class Lentisphaeria; order Victivallales; family Victivallaceae; genus CALXOD01. The sequence goes on along the minus strand of CASFXO010000117.1, from coordinate 130 downwards.
CACCCGGGACCCCTCCACCGGGGAAAATGAATTTTTCTATGGCGAATTTCTGATCAACGCCCAGGGCGAAGACGTGGTGGCCGGCATCCGGACGCCGCAGCAGATCACACTGGCCGGCTCGAAGAAATGG
>CASFXO010000116.1 GCA_949298665.1 uncultured Lentisphaeria bacterium | reverse complement strand
GCTGCGCGCCGAATACCCCGTGGCCCACATCTCGACCGGCGATCTTCTTCGCGACGAAATCAAGCGCGACACCCCTCTCGGGCGTTCCGCGGCCGTTTTGATGAAAGAAGGGAAACTGGTGCCGGACCAGACCGTTGCGGACATGGTCCGCGCCCGGCTGCAGCAGCCGGACTGCGACAACGGATTTATTCTTGACGGCTACCCCCGCACCATCCGCCAGGCGGAACTGCTGGGCGGGGTGCTTGCGGACCTGAACCGGACTCTCGACCGGGTCGTCTACTTCAAAGTACCGGATGATGTGATTCTGCAGCGGCTGACGGCCCGGATCGGATGCCGGCAGTGCGGTGCGATCTTCAATAAACTCTTCATGCCCCCGAAACAGGAAGGCGTCTGCGACCATTGCGGCGGCGCGCTGTTCCAGCGGCCGGACGATTCACTGGAAACGGCCCGGGCCCGACTCAAAGTCTTTTACGAACAGACCAGCCCCCTGATCGACTATTACCGGAATGCCAAGCTGCTGTTCGAAATCACGGAAACCGACAAGGAAAAGGCGCTGGCGCTCCTGATTGAGGAGTTGAACCGCTGATCATGCTGAACCAGCGCAAAGTGATCATCCATACTCCGGACGAAATCGTCCGCATCCGGCGTGCGGCACAGTTGACCGCCATGGTCCGGGATCGTCTGGCTGAACTGGCCCGTCCCGGCATGACCACGCTGGAGTTCGATCAGCTTGCCGGCAGCCTGATTGCTGAAACCGGCGGAAAAAGCGCGTTTCTGGGATACCACGGCTATCCCGGCAACATCTGTATTTCCGTCAATGACGAGGTGGTCCACGGTATCGGTCGCGCCGACCGGGTCATGCAGCCGGAGGACATCGTCAGCATCGATCTCGGGATTGAGATCGATGGAGCCTGCGGCGATACCGCCGTCACCTTCGGACTCGGAGCGCCGTTGCCTCCGGACGTGGCCCATCTGATCGAAGCCACCAGCAGGGCGCTTTCCGCAGGAATCGCCCGCGCCGTCTCCGGCAATTACATCCGGGACATCAGCGCCGCCATTGAAGCAGTGGCCCGCAAGGCTCATGTCGGCGTGGTCCGCGATTTCGTCGGCCACGGCTGCGGCATCCGGCTGCATGAGCCGCCGGAGGTACCGAATTTCGTCGCCGCTTCCCGGGGACCGCGGCTGGTGCCGGGCATGGTGCTGGCAATCGAACCGATGTTCAATCTCGGCACGTACCGGGTGGACATCGACCGGCACGACGGCTGGACGGTCCGCACCCACGATGGTGCGGTTTCCGCGCATTTTGAACACATGGTTTTAATAACAGAACAGGAACCGGAGATTTTAACGTGGCCAAAGACGACGTAATCAGAGTGGAGGGCGTGGTGAAGGAGCTGTTGCCGAACACCATGTTCAAGGTAACGCTCCAGACCGGACACCTGGTCAACGCCCACATCAGCGGAAAAATGCGGCTGAATTCCATCCGTATTCTGCCCGGGGATACGGTGATTCTGGAAATGTCGCCGTATGACTTGACCAAGGGCCGGATTGTCTTCCGCAAGAAATAGACGGCGTTTTCCGCCCGGCTGCCGCATCGGAAGGAGGAGAAGGCTGCCTCCGTCCGGTCCGCCGGCCGCCGGTGATCTTTTCCCGGAAACAGCCTCTCCGGAAACGGACGGAGCAATCCATCGGAGCTCCGCCGCGACGGTTTCGGAATAACCTTATAAAAAAGCAGGAAAGAGACCAACATGAAGATTCTGGTAGTGAATGCCGGAAGCTCGTCCATGAAATTCACGCTGTTTTCCATGGACAAGGAGCAGGTACTGGCCAAGGGCCTGATCGAACGACTCGGCACCGACAAACCCAATATGATCTATAAGCGTCCGGACGGTTATTCCTCCGAAGCCGTCATTAAAGTCGCCAATCACGTCGAAGCGTTGAAGGCCATCTGCGAGAAACTGGTGGATCCGCAAACCGGCGTCATCCGCAAAATGAGCGAAATCGAAGCCTTCGGCCACCGGGTCGTCCACGGCGGTGAACGCGCCACCCGTCCGGTGCTGGTCAGCGATTCGGTCAAGGAGATCATCCGCGACTGCTTCGCGCTGGCGCCGCTGCACAATCCGGCCAACCTGGCCGGGATCGAAGCCTGCGAAGTCAATTTTCCGGGAGTGCCGAACGTGGCGGTTTTCGATACGGCGTTTCACCAGACGATGCCGCCGCAGGCGTATCTGTACGCCCTGCCCTATGAACTTTATACCAAATACGGGATCCGCCGCTACGGCTTTCATGGAACCAGCCACAATTTCGTGGCCCGGGCCACAGGGGCGTTTCTCGGTACGCCTTTCGAAAAGCTGAAGCTGATCACCTGCCACCTCGGCAACGGCTGCAGCATGGCCGCCATCGACAACGGCACCGTCATCGACACCACCATGGGCATGACGCCGCTGGAAGGTCTGGTCATGGGCACCCGTTGCGGCGACCTCGATCCGGCCGTGGTGCTGCGTCTCCTCGAAATCGGCAAAACCCCGAAGGAAATCGACCATCTGCTCAACAAGGAAAGCGGCCTGCTCGGCGTCGGCGGCATCAACAGCTTCGACATGCGCGACATCATCGCCGCGGAAAAACGGGGCGATCAGCAGGCGTTGCGCGCCCGCCGCATGTTTACGCGCCGGGTGGTCAAATACATCGGCGGCTATTACGCGCTTCTGGGCGGAGCCGACGCGGTGGTCTTTACCGGGGGCATCGGCGAATGGAGCTCCTTCGCCCGGGAAAAGATCCTGGTCAAGCTCACCGGTCTGGGAATTCTGCTGGATAAGGAAGCCAATGACAAGGCACTGGGCAAGCCGGGACTCATCTCGCTACCCGAGAGCAAGTGCAAGGTGCTGGTCATGCCGACCGACGAAGAACTCATGATTGCCCGCAGCGTGGTGGAAACGCTCAACAGCCACGCCGAATAACCGTTGAACATCGGAGGATTTGCCAATATGTCTGCCATTGAAGTATTGACCGCGCGCGCCCGCAGCGCCGCCAAGACCATCGTATTGCCCGAGGGCCAGGACTACCGGGTGGTCGTCGCCGCGAACAAGGCCGTCCGGGAAGGAATTGCGAAGAAAATCATCGTCCTCGGCACGGAAGAGGAAATCGCCGCCGCCTGCGCCAAAGGAGAAGTCAAGGAGCGACTTTTCGAATCGTTCGACTATCTCAACAGCCGGGAAATGGAACAATTCAGCGCGGAATTTCATGAAATGCGCAAGGCCAAGGGCATGACGCCGGAAAAAGCCCGGACCACCATGACCAACCGCATTTATTTCGGGGCGATGATGACGCGCCATGACATGGCCGACGGCCTGGTGGCGGGCAGCATCGCGTCCACGGCGGACATGCTGCGCGCCGCCTTCCACTGCATCGGCACGGCGAAAGGCATCAAAAGTGCCAGCAGCAACTTCGTCATGGACCTCAAGACACCGACCGCTTCCGGAGACGACGTGCTGCTCTTCGCCGACTGCGGCGTGAACCCGAATCCCGATGCCGCCCAGCTGGTTGACATCGCCATGGCGACCAGCCGCAGTTATCAGGCGCTCTTCGGAAAACAGCCGAAGGTAGCGTTCCTGTCGTTCTCGACCAAAGGCAGTGCCGAACATGAAATCCTGGTCAAGATCCGGGAAGCGGCGGCCGAATTCAAAAAGCGAGTGGAGGCTGAAGGGCTCGACATCCTGACCGACGGTGAATTGCAGGCCGATGCCGCGCTGGTTCCCGCCGTGGCCGCGTCCAAGGCCCCCGGCAGCCCGCTCGCCGGCGGCGCCAATGTCCTGATCTTCCCGGACCTGAACGCCGGAAACATCGCCTACAAGCTGGTCCAGCGCCTTGCCGGAGCGGGTGCGTACGGCCCGGTGCTCCAGGGGCTGGCGAAACCGTTGAACGACCTGTCGCGCGGCTGTTCCGCCGACGACATCGTTGCCGAAATCGCCATTACCGCCTGCCAGGCTGTGCTTTGAGCCGATTAAAACGGTTGAAGAAGCGACGAATCGAAGGAAAATCCTTCCGGAATGTTCTTCCGGAAGGATTTTTTTCTTTTTTTCCAGAAAGAGATGTTGACAAATTCGAAAGTGTCAATATAGTACAGGAACCAGAGGCCAGTGCCTGTAACCCGGTTTTTCAAGGAGGAAAATGCTATGACGACCCGCTGCCCCTATTGCGATATCGAGGTCAGTGAAAGTTCCATCGAAGCGGAAGACGGCTGCTGTCCGGAATGCGGTTCGGTGATCAGTGCTCCGTCCCAGTTCATGGAGGACGAGGACGATTCGGAATTTGACGACGAGCTCGACGGCTACTCGGACATCGACGATGACGATGACGATTTCATGGACGATGAAGTCTATGACGATGAAATGTTTGACGAAGAAGAGTTCGACGAGGATTTCGAAGACTTCGACGAAGAAAAATACTGAGTTTCAGAGATCTCGTTTTCTACCTTGAACCGTTTCCATTTTGCGGAAACGGTTTTTTTATGGATTTCGAAAACCGGAAATGTGCGTGCGGTCCTCCCGTCGGCGTCAACTCAGCCGCCTGCCGGGAAGGCGGCGTGAAAACCGCGCAACATCATCTCCACGGCCATCACCGTCAATAACAATCCGGACAGAGATTCCAGCGCCTCCAGCCCCGGTTTCCCGAGCTTCCGCCCGACGGCGCGCCCGGAAAGCAACACCAGCATCGCCCCGCTCCACGCCAGCAGCAATGCCGTCACACATCCGTACAACGTAGCTCCGGTACTGCCCCGGATCAGAATACTGACGGTAACCGCTGACGGTCCCGCAAACAACGGTACCGCCAGCGGTACCATATACGGCTCCTGCTCGTTCCGCTTCGTTCCCGGCTGCGGCAGTCCGAATACCATGCGCAGGGCGATCAGAAACAGAATCACCCCGCCGGCGATCTCCAGTGGCACCGCCGATATCCGCAACAGTTTCAGGAGGCCTTCGCCGAACAACAGGCACAGCAGCAGAATTCCCAGCGCCATGCCGCCTTCCCGCACCACGACCCGCCGGTAGCGAACCGCATCACACTCGCGCAGAATACTGATGAACAAAGGAAGATTCCCTATCGGATCCAGCACCAGAAACCACATCAGCGCGGAAGATATGACGAAACAAGCCCAGGACTCAAACATTTTATTTTAAAATATTGAAGTTTTCAAGTATTTTATTTTGCATACAGTACAACAAAAAGAATAAAATTCAATACACTCTATTTGTTTTCCTGACTTTCTCCGGGAAAACGTAAAAAAAAAGCGTTTCCGGCTTGCATCCCGGAAAACCGGAGATATACTTCCGGTATTCATCGCTCCATTGTGTAAGCAGCTTATTGAAGGAATCACATTCCATGGCCACAGCCCGACAACTTTGCGCCCGCGCCCGGCAGGTGATGAAAAACAATGCCGTCCTGATCTCCGGCGCCGACTTCGAAAACCACACCATCCGCCGCCTCCAGGTCTATTTCTGGGATGAAAAAGAGGCGGTCATGGACATCATTTCCAAAGACGATCTCGTGGAGGGCTGGCCGGACGACGGGGTGTACGTCTTCGCGGAACAGGGCGGCGAAAAAGACTGCCTGACGCCGGTGCGGCTGGTCGTCCATGACGAGGATTTCCATCTGCGCGCCGTGCCCGGCGACACGCCGGAGGACGATCTCGGTCCTCTGCCCTCCGTCGTCTGCCTGGAGGCGCTGGAACTCATCTGCCAACTCAAGGACAGCAAATTCTGATGATGAACGATACTCTGATCCGCGGCCTGAGCCACCAGCCGCCTCTTCGTTTCGCCTTCGCCGACACCACCGCGTTGTGCCGCGACGGCATCATCGCCCACGACGCGGACCCCGCCGGAGGCGCGGTATTGTCGGAAGTGCTGACCGTGGCGGCGCTGACCGCGGTTCTTCTGGAAGGAGAGGAACGGTATTCCTTCCGTTACGGCTACCGGGGCGCGGCCGGAATTCTGCTGGCGGACGTGAACGCCCGCTGCGACGTGCGCGGCCTGCCCTCGCAACCCCATCTGGCGGAATACGCCCATGATCCGGACGCCTGTTTCGGAAAAGAGGACGCGCTGATATCCGTGGTCAAGTCGGAAAACGGCAAAGTGCTCAATTCCGGGCAGATTTCGTGCGGTATGGCGTCTCCTGCGGGAGATGCCTCGATGTTCTTTTCGATGAGCGATCAGATCGAAACGGAATTCGCCGTCGAAGTGCAGTTTCGTCCCGACCCGTCCGATCCGGTGGCCATAGCCGCGGGCTTCATGCTGCAGGCCATGCCGGGATGCAATCTGGAGGAGTTCTCCCAAATCCGGGAAGTGCTGCATACGCCGGAATTCCGGAAAACGCTGCTGGACCGGGAGCAGCCGCTGGAAAAGAAACTCCGGCGGTTGTTGACGTTGCCGGGCCTCGCGGCGACGGACGCCGGTAACGTCAGTTATCAGTTTGCCGCCACGCCGGGCTTCCGCTGCTCCTGCTGCCGGGAAAGCATGAAGCGGGCCCTGCTGACTTTGCCGCCGGAAGAAAGAAAGCAGTTGTTTTCAGAAAAACCCGCCTTGACCGTCAGTTGTCAGTTCTGCCGAAAGAGCTACTCGTTCACCGCGGATGATTTTCCGGAATCGTAACGCCGTCCTTCCCCCTCTCCCGGTTGAGTGAAAAAATGACGCCCCTGCCGCTTCATCGAACGGCAAGGCCGTCGTCATTCCCGCGGCGCAATCTCCCGAATATCCCACGGGATATTGTCCAACACCGCTTTCATGGCGCGAATAGTCGGCTGGGGATAACGGTAGCGCGGATCGTAACGGTGTACCGCAAACAGGATGGCCGTCCCCAGCAGCGGACAAAGAAAGCGGTGCGGTCGGCTGAACGCGCCCGTGCAGAGATGAATGAACGGCGTGTGCAGTTCATGCCGGAGCAGCATGGTGGTCCGGATTGCCTCCGCGAGCTCCTCTTCGGTCGCGACGCGCGTGACGATTTTCACGACGTCGGCGCCGCGCGCTTCCAGCTGCAACAGCTGCTCCGTCACCTCTTCCGCCGTCCGGGCGCATGACATATGGGAAGAGATGACCACTTCGGCCCCTTTCCGATGAATCCGGTCGATCAGGCGCTTCTGCCGGTCGACGGCCCGGGGATTGCGGGTGATTTCCAACGGCGAGGGATCATAGAGGTCTCCCATGACGTCGATCATGGCGGCACCGGCGTCGACGGCGGTCAGCAGCAGTTTCTGCCGTTCCTCATCGCCGCCCTCCTTCCAGCGGTCATTACGGTAAAAACAGAACATGAACGGCAACATCACTGAATCAATGACCTCCCGCAGAGACGCCTCGTTCCGGAATTCCGGCTTGAAATCCATCAATTCCACGGTGATTCCCTGCGCGCCGTCCGCTTCCGCCGCCTGCGCCTCCGCGATCAGTTCGCCCGGCGTCTGTCCGGCCATGATGCCGCAGATCAGCGGATAAGATTTTTTCAGAAAAGACCTCCGCATTCGCCACTCCTTTCCACATCCACTTCCGCTCACGGGAACGTCAGAACGACTT
>CASFXO010000115.1 GCA_949298665.1 uncultured Lentisphaeria bacterium | reverse complement strand
GTTTATGGATCAGGCCCGTCTGGAAGATCTCGTCATGGCCGCGGCGGAAAGACCGTCCGGCAAAAACCTCGATAAACTGCTTGCCGAACTGCGCGCCCTGCCCGGCGGCCTCACTGCGGAAAACACGGAGGCACTTCAGCTGCTGTGGGAAAGCTGGGACGAAGACAACCTCTTCCCGAACCAGGCCACCTTCTGCCTGGAGCTGGCCGGTACCGCCGCCCCCGCCGGAACGGCATTCCGGAATATGCTGGCGGCCTCGATCAAGACACTGCTGCCGCCCTATCTCAACCGCACCCCGTTCCTGCGGGCGCTCGGCCTGCGCGACGACGACACGCCGCTCCACGAAATCGTCTGGCGCTTCCGCAAACTGGCCGCGCTGAAAAACGGCACCATCATCTTCCGCAACGGCGCCTGGGGCGTCGCCGGTGCCCCGGACGGCATCAACGGCACTCTTCCGGTCAGCCCCTACGGCGGCCGGGGCAGCGCCGCGGGCGTTCCCATGGAGCTGGTGCTGCGGGAAGGCGTCTTCCTTTCTCCCGGACTGGAAATCAACAAAATCACCGACCCGGCCCGGGCCGCGGCCATGTCCTCGGCCGATTTCCGCGCCGTGGTCAAACGCCGGGCACTGACCAACGTCTCCGACGGACAACTCAAGGCCATGGCGCTTGCCAGCGCGGGCAAGGACATGACGCCGGAAGCCTTCAACGCCTGGTGGAATGCGGAAACGCCCGCCCCGCGTGCCGCCGCCGGCGGGCGCCGCGCCTGCGACGGACGCAGCCTGACGGAAATCGATCTGCTGCTGGATAAGGAAGCCGCCGCCGGCGCGACCGCTTTCACCGAAGAGGAGGTTCAGGCCCTGACCCGTTTCTTTACCGCCCTCAAGCCGGAAACCGCCGCACGCGAAGCACTCGCCCTGGCCAAGGTCATCACCAAACTGCAGAAACGCGCCGCACGCGAAGATCTCGCCCCCATGCTTTCGCCGCTGCGGGAAAAGGCGCCGTTCTGGCCGGTCGATCCCGGACACGCCTCTTTGGAAAAACTGGCGGTCTGGGGGGAGGTGCCCGCCAAAGATCTGGAAGCGCTGGCGACGGCCACCACCGCGGTTTTCGAGGAAAACTATCTGGCCGAATGCGCGCTGCGGCTGCCGCTCAAGGCGCTGAACGCGGTTTGCGCCGCGGTCAGCGAGGAAACCCTCTCCGACACCCTCGGCAGTCTCCGGAGCTGCGGCTCCGACCTCCTGATGTGGATCTGGAAGAACCGCAAAAAGGTCGGCGCCGAACTGCTCAGCCTGGTCAATGTCGAAAACGTCGTGCGCGCCCTCTCTCAGGAAAAATTGCCGAAAGCGTGGGGAAATGCCCAGCGCGAATTGCGCACCCATCTGCTGGACAAGGACGATTTCCAGCGCCAGCTGATCCGTTCCGCCGCGGACGATTCCATGGCGATTGCCGCCACGCTGCAGGGAGCGTTGTTCCTGAGCCCGGGAGAACGACAGAGTCTGCTGGTGAAGCTCGCCCGTCATTCGGAAGCGTTGCGCGACTATATCGAAAACGGCGCCGGACAGCGCATCCTCAACGCCGGATTGACCGCCGCCGACAAAAAGGTCGAAGTACCGGCTGTCAACGAACCGCATTATACCTCGGTGCGTTCCCATGAACGGCTGCTCAAGGAGCTGGACGACATCATCAACGTCTACACCCCGGAAAACCGGGAGGCTTTGAAAGTCGCCCGCGCTCACGGCGACTTCCGGGAAAACGCCGAATTCGATGCCGCCAAGGAGCGCCGCAACTTCCTTTCCCGCCGCCGCGGCGAACTGGAACGGGAACTCCAGCGCGTCCAGCCGGTTTCATTCGCCAAGGTCCAGGTGGACGACACCGCGGTCATCGGCTGCCGGGTCGA
>CASFXO010000114.1 GCA_949298665.1 uncultured Lentisphaeria bacterium | reverse complement strand
CGGGGAAGTGGTGTTATATTACCGATGTGACCGGCGTGAAAACGAGGACGTGGGACGGGGCGAGGAGAGACGATGGATCTGAACGGACGACGGGTGCTGGTGACCGGGGCGGATGGTTTTATCGGTTCGCATCTGGTCGAATCCCTGCTGGCGGCGGGCGCGACGGTGCGGGCGCTGGCGCAATACAATTCTTTCAACCACCTGGGGAATCTGGAGCAGGTCGCGCCGTGTGAGCGGCTGGAAGTCATCACCGGAGACATCCGGGACAGCGGCTGCTGCGCCCGGCTCTGCGCCGGAGTGGAGGTGGTGTTTCATCTGGCGGCGCTGATCGCCATTCCCTATTCCTACCGTGCGCCGGAGAGTTATTTTGCCACCAACGTGCTCGGCACCATGAACATCTGCCGCGCCGCGCTGGACGCGGGTGTGCAACGGGTGATCGTCACCTCCACCAGCGAAGTGTACGGCAGCGCCCGTTTCGTGCCGATTACGGAGGAGCATCCGCTGCAGCCGCAATCGCCGTACAGCGCCAGCAAGATCGGCGCGGATGCCGCCGCGATGAGTTTTTATTATTCGTTCGGCCTGCCGGTAACCGTGGCGCGTCCGTTCAACACCTACGGTCCGCGGCAGTCGGCCCGGGCGGTGATTCCGACGATCATCACCCAGATTGCGGCGGGGGTATCGCCGATCCGGGTGGGGGATCTGACGCCGACGCGCGATTTCAATTTCGTCAAGGACACCTGCGGCGGCTTCCTGGCGCTGGCGGAGTCGGAGCAATGCATCGGGGAAACGGTCAATATCGCCTCCAATTACGAGATTTCCATCGGCGATGCGCTGGAGCTGATCCGCCGCCTGATGGACCGTCCGGTGACGTTCGAAGTGGATTCCGCCCGGCTCCGTCCGGCGAAATCGGAAGTGCGCCGGCTGTGGGGAGACAATCGGAAGCTGCTGGCGCTGACCGGGTTCACGCCGCGATATTCGCTGGAAGCGGGATTGCGGGAAACCATCGACTGGATGTTGCGGCCGGAACATCTCGCCCTTTACAAGACCGGTATCTACAATGTGTGAATGATGAAAACGGAAATCGCCAGGCTTGTGGAATTGATCCGGGAACTGTATCCCGGCCGGGAGCGGATCGCGCTGCATGAACCGGTGTTTGTCGGCCGGGAACGTGAATATGTGCTGGCGGCGATCGATTCGACGTACGTTTCATCGGTGGGGGCTTATGTCGATCGTTTCGAGCGCATGCTGGCGGAGGCGGCCGGAACGGCTTTCGCCGTGGCCACGGTGAACGGGACCAGTGCGCTGCATGCCGCGCTGGTGGTGGCGGGAGTGCGGTCGGGCGACCGGGTGTTGACGCAGCCGCTCAGTTTCGTGGCGACGTGCAATGCGATTCATTACTGCAGGGCGGAGCCGGTGTTTCTGGACGTGGATCCGGACACCGCGGGGTTGTCGCCGGCGGCGGTCGCGTCGTATCTGAAGGAGCATTGCGTGCTTCGGGACGGCCAATGTGTCCGGAAAAGCGACGGCGGGCGGGTGTCCGCCTGCGTGCCGATGCATACCTTCGGTCTGCCGGGCCGGGCGGCGGAGCTGGCGGCGCTCTGTGCGGAGTGGGGAATCGTGCTGGTGGAGGACGCGGCGGAGGCGCTGGGCAGCCGGATCGGGGACCGCCGGGCCGGGGCGTTCGGGCGGCTGGGAATTTTCAGTTTCAACGGGAACAAAACCGTGACCTGCGGCGGCGGCGGCGCGATCGTAACGGATGATCCCGAACTGGCGCGCCGGGCCAAACACCTGACGACCACGGCGAAGGTGCCCCATCGGTACGAATTTTTCCATGACGAGGCGGGGTTCAACTACCGGATGCCGAACATCAATGCCGCATTAGCCTGCGCGCAGCTGGAGCAGCTGCCGGTTTTTCTGGCGAACAAGCGGGAGACGGCGCGGCGTTACGCGGCGTTTTTTGCCGATGGTCCATGGACGTTTCTGCGGGAGCGTCCCGGGACGAACGCCAATTACTGGCTGAATGCGGTGCGGTGCCGGAACCGGGCGGAACGGGACGAACTGTTGCGGGAGACCAATGACCGGCAGATCATGACCCGTCCGGCGTGGCGGCTGTTGTCGGAGTTGCCGATGTACCGTCACTGTTTTCGTGGGGCCCTGCCGAATGCGGAGGCGCTGGCGGAACAGCTGGTGAATCTGCCGAGCGGCGTCCGACCGGAAACATTGCCGAAAAACGGGGCGGGAATATGAAAAATGACGGAAATCTGCTGCTGCTGGGCGGCGGCGGGCACTGCCGCTCCTGCATCGAGGTGATCGAGAGCACCGGAGAATGGCGGATTGTCGGCATCGTGGACCCGAATCTGCCGCCGGGATCGATGGTGTACGATTATCCGGTGCTGGGCGGTGACGCCGACCTGGCCCGATGGCGGGACCGGGCGTCGTACGCGCTGGTGACGGTGGGGCAAATCCACACGGCGCAGGTGCGGCAGAGGCTGTTTGCATGGCTGGCGGAGAATGGTTTTGCCGCGGCGACGGTGGTGTCGCCGCGGGCGCATGTGTCGCCGCGGGCGCGGATCGGCGCGGGTACGATCGTGCTGCATGATGCGCTGATCAACGCCGGAAGCATTGTCGGCGAAAACTGCATCGTCAACACCAAGGCGTTGATCGAACATGATTGCCGGGTGGGGGCGCATTGTCATATCGCCACCGGGGCACGAGTGAACGGGACGGTACGGATCGGCGCGGGGTCGTTCATCGGGAGCGGCGCGATCGTGGTCAACGACGTGGTTCTGCCGGAAAACAGTTTTATCCGGGCCGGAGACCTGGTGCGCCGCAGCCGCGGGACGGAGGACCGGCCATGAGGAGTCCCTGCCTGATCATTGCCGAGGCCGGGGTCAATCACAACGGCGATCCGGCGCTGGCGAAACAGCTGATCGACGCGGCGGCGGACGCCGGCGCCGATGCGGTGAAATTCCAAACCTTCCGGGCGGATGAGCTGGCGGCGCCGGACGCGCCGAAGGCGGCGTATCAGCGGGAACGCAGCGACGCCGGAGAAAGTCAGCTGGAAATGCTTCGGCGCCTGGAGCTGAGCCGCGCCGAATTTGCCGGGCTGGCCGCGCATGCGGCGGCGCGCGGCATCGCCTTTCTCTCGACGGCGTTCGATCCGGAAAGTCTGGCGATGCTGGTGTCGCTGGACGTATCCCGCATAAAAATTCCTTCCGGAGAGATCACCAATCCGTTTCTGCTGCGGGCGGCGGCGCGTTACCGGTTGCCGATTCTGCTTTCGACGGGGATGAGTACGCTGGAGGAGGTGGGGGAAGCGCTGGCTTTGCTGGAGCGGGAACAGGCGGGGCCGGTGACGCTGCTGCACTGCACCACGGCGTATCCGGCACCGTTTGCGGAGGTGAATCTGAACGCCTTGAAGACGCTGCGGCGGGCGTTTCCGGGGGTGGCGGTGGGATATTCCGACCATACGCCGGGGATTGCGGTGGCGGTGGCGGCGGCGGCGCTGGGGGCGACGGTGCTGGAAAAGCATCTGACGCTGGACCGGCGGCTGCCCGGCGTGGATCAGGCCGCGTCCCTGGAACCGGCGGAGCTGGCGGAACTGGTCCGTTCCGTGCGGCAGGTGGAAGCCGCGCTGGGGGACGGCCGGAAGGAACCCGCGGCGGGCGAACGGGCCAATCGTGCGGTGGCGCGGCGCAGCATCGTCGCATCGCGGGCGATTGCCGCAGGCGAGTGTTTCAGTGAAGCGAATCTGGCGTTCCGGCGCCCGGGGACGGGGATTTCGCCGATGCGGATCGATACCCTGCTGGGGCGCCGGGCCGGGCGGAACTACCGGGAAAACGAGGTGATCGATGAGTAGAAAAATCGGCGTGGTTACCGGTTCCCGGGCGGATTACGGACTGTTGCGGCCGCTGCTGCGGGCGATTGCGGCGCACGAGGAGCTGGCGCTGCGGCTGTACGTGACCGGCAGCCATCTGAGCCGGCGGCTGCACAGCGTGGATGAGATCCGGGCGGACGGCATGCCGGTGGCGGCGGAGGTGTACATCGGCGAGGAATTCGACGGCGCGGCGGCGGTGGCGGCGGCGACGGGGGAGGCCGTCAAGGGGTTTGGCGCGGTTTTCGAAAAAGAGCGGCCGGAACTGTTGTTTCTGCTGGGGGACCGGTCGGAGATTTTCGCGGCGGGGGCGGCGGCGGCGTTGTGCCGGGTGCCGATCGCCCACCTGCACGGGGGGGAATGCAGCGAGGGGGCGGTGGACGAGGTCTTCCGCCATGCGCTGACGAAGATGAGTTATCTGCATTTCGCCAGCCACGAGGTGGCGCGGCGGCGGATCATCCGGATGGGGGAGGCCCCGGAGCGGGTGTTCCGGGTCGGCGCCGTCGGATTGGAGAATCTGCATGAACTGGATTTCCCGACGCGGGCGGAGCTGGAGGCGGAGTTGTCGTTTTCTTTCGGTCCGCGCAGCGTGGTGGTGACGTTTCATCCGGAGACGCTCGCGGAACCGGCGGCGGCGGAACGCCAGGTGGCGGCGCTGCTGGCGGCGCTGGACGATGTCGGCGCGCAGGCCCTGATCACCGGGACGAATGCCGATTGCGGCGGCGAACGGGTGGCGGCGCTGCTGGCGGCGTACCGGGAGCGGAATCCGGAACGCTGTCGGCTGGTGCCTTCGCTGGGGACCCGGCGTTATCTGGCCGCGATCCGTTATGCGGCGGGCGTCGTGGGCAATTCCTCCAGCGGTCTGCTGGAGGCGCCCGCGCTGCATCAGGGGACGGTGGACATCGGCGACCGGCAGCGGGGACGGCTGGCCGCCGCCAGCGTGATCCATTGCGGTCATTCGCGCAAAGAGATCGCGGCGGCGCTGGAGAAACTTTTTTCTCCGGAGTTCCGCCGGACGTTGCCGGAAGTGCGTTCTCCCTACGGCGACGGACGGGGCGTGGCGGCGACGATTCTGGATCATTGTCGGCCCTTTCTGGAACGGGGAATCGATCTGCGGAAAACCTTTTACGCCCCGGAGCTGGAGGTGGCACCATGAGCCGTCCTTCCCGGGCGCTGGTCATCGGCGGCGGCTCCATCGGGCAGCGGCACCGGGAGGTGCTGCGGCACCTGGGGATGCCGACGGCGCTGGTTTCCCGCCATCTGGCCGCGGCCGGAACGGAGGCGGGGGTCTACCCTTCTCTTGCGGCGGCGTGGGCGACGGAACGATTTGATTACGTGGTGGTGGCCGTGCCGACCGCCGCCCATGGCGAGGTGCTGAGGACGCTGCGCGAAAAGCTGGGATACCGCGGCCTCTGCCTGTGTGAAAAGCCGCTGGCGGCCGCCCCCTGTGCCGCTGCCTGGCTGACGCACCCCGGGACCCGGGTCGGCTATGTGCTGCGGTTTCACCCGGTGGTGCGGCGGGCCCGGGAATTGCTGCGGGGGAAACGGATCCGGACGCTGAATTTTCACGTCGGGCAGTATCTGCCGGACTGGCGGCCGGGGCGGGATTACCGGCAATGCAGTTCCGCCCGGCGGGCGGACGGCGGCGGCGTGCTGCGGGATCTCAGCCACGAGCTGGATCTGCTGCTGCACCTGGGCGGACCGTGGCTGGCGGTGACGGCGCTGATCGGCGACAGCGGAGGGCTGGAAATCGATTCGGAGGCGTCGGCGGAGCTGCTGGTGTGGATGGCGTCGGGAGCGTCTGGACAGTGTCATCTGGATTATCTGGCGCGCCGGGTGCGTCGGGATTTTCAGATCGAATACGACGGCGGCAGCCTCCGGGGCGATCTGATTGCCGGGGTGTTGTGGTACAATGACCGGGAAGAGCATTTTACCTGGGAGCGTAACGACCTGTTTGTGGCGATGCACCGGGAATTGCTGGACGGAACCGGTCCTTTGACAGGCTGTACTGCGTCCGAGGCGATGATGGTGGTGCGTTTGATTGACGGTGCGGAAACGGCCGCCCGCGAACAGCGGTGGTGTTCGTCCGCGGAAGTGGAGGCAGAGGAAAACCTATGACGACAGTCGGACGGGCCATTCAGGCCTGGATTTTTGCCCGCGGCGGGTCCCGGGGGCTTCCGGGGAAAAACATTCGCCCCCTGTGTGGTCGGCCGCTGCTGCAATACGCGGTGGCGGTTGCCCGGGCATCGACCTATATCCGGGCAGTGTTTGTGTCCACGGATTCGGAGGAGATTGCGGCGGTCGCCCGGGCGGCGGGGGCGGTTGTTCCGTTTCTGCGCCCGGCGGAACTGGCCGGAGACCGGACGCCGGAACGGCTGGCCTGGCGCCATGCGATCGAATGGAACCGGTCGCAGACCCGATACCCCCGGATGGAGGTAATGGTATCGCTGCCGCCGACCGCACCGTTGCGGACGGTGGCGGAAGTGGACGGCTGCATCGAGGCGTTTCTGCGGGGCGGATGCGATACGGTGATCGCCGTGAGCCGCAGCAACCGGCATCCGGCATTCAACATGGTGACGCTGGATCGGGAGGGGTATGCGCGGCTGGCGATGGAACAGGAACGGGGGGCGTGCCGGCAGAGTTTTGCGCCGGTTTACAATATTGCGACGGCGGTGTATGTGACCGACCCGGATTTCGTGCTGGAGCAGGACCATTATTTCGACGGGCGGGTGCGGGGAGTGGAAATTCCGGAGGAGGACGCGCTGGATATCGACTCTGCTCTGGACTTTAAAATCGCTGACATGCTGATGAGGGAACGGAATCATGGAACGCAGTGTTAAAACTTTGATGGACCTCTCCGGGCGGCGGGCGCTGATTACCGGCGGCGCAGGCCATCTCGGCCGGGTGATGGCGGCGGCTCTGCTGGAGTGCGGCGCCGAGGTGTTGATCGCCGATTTGACCGCGGAGCGGGCGCGGGAAGCCGCCGAACGGCGGATGGCGGAACAGGGCGGCCGGACCCGGTGGGTCGGCGGCGATCTGGAGCAGCCGGACGGCGCGGACGACATGGCACGTCTGGTGGAACGGGCGTGGGGGCGTCTGGACATTCTGGTCAACAACGCCGCCTTTGTCGGCACCAGCTCGCTGACCGGATGGAACGTGCCTTTTGACGAGCAGTCCTACGAAAGCTGGTGCCGGGCGGTGCAGGTCAATCTGAATTCGGTATTTCAGGTGACGCGCCGCATGAAACCGTTTCTGATGCGTTCCGGGGCGGCGTCGGTCATCAATATCCTCAGCATTTACGGGATCTGCGGTCCGGATCTGCGGCTGTACGAAGGATTGGCTATGAACAATCCGGCGGCATACGGCGCGGGAAAGGCCGGTCTGCTGCAGTTCACACGCTATTGTGCGAGCTGTTTTGCGCCGGCGATCCGGGTGAACGCGATTACGCCGGGAGGAATTTTCCGGAATCAGGATCCGCGGTTTGTCGAACGGTACGCGGACCGGACGCCGATGCGGCGGATGGCGACGGAGGAGGATTTCAAGGGGGCGATCGTGTATCTGGCCTCCGATCTTTCGGCCTATGTGACCGGGCAGAATCTGATCGTGGACGGCGGCTGGACGGTCTGGTGAAAATACCATTCCGGGTTCGTTCCGCGCCGCCGACCGGACCCGGTTATCGGGGAAATCATGGACATGGATGACAAGGAACGGGATTACCTGCTCGCACCCGAGGCGTCATTGCTCGAGGCGATGCGGAAGATCGAACGGAATTCCTCCGGCATGGTGCTGGTCACCGATGCGGACGGACGGCTGCTGGGCACCCTTTCGGACGGCGACATCCGCCGGGCGCTGCTGAAGGGGGCGACCGTGCATGACGCGGTGGCCGGATTCATCGAGCGCCGGTTTCTGGCCGTTTCGGAGGGCGCCGACCGCAGCGAGGTTCTGGAGCTGATGCAGGCCCGGAAAATCAATCAGGTCCCGGTGCTGGACCGCGACGGCCGGGTGGCCGGGCTGCATCTGCTGCGGCAGTTTCTGAACCGGAGCGTGCGCGAGAATGCCGTGATCATCATGGCCGGCGGTATGGGGTCGCGTCTGGGGGCGCTGACCGCCCGGACGCCGAAACCGCTGCTGAAAGTCGCGGGGCGACCGATTCTGGAGCGGCTGATTCTGCGGCTGATGGGGTACGGGTTTACGGAGCTGTTTCTGGCGGTGAACCATTTTGCCGACCAGATCGAAGCGTATTTCGGCGACGGGACGGCGCTGGGATGCCGGATCCGGTACCTGCGGGAGGACAAGCCGCTCGGGTCCGGCGGCGCTCTGGCGCTGCTGCCGGAGATGACGCTGCCGGTGCTGGCGCTGAACGGCGATCTGGTGGTGGAGGCGGATTTTGCGCGGATGCTGGATTTTCATTGTCGCCACGGCTTTTACGCGACGATGGGGACCCATCTGTACACGCATGAGGTGCCCTTCGGCTGCGTGGAGAGTTGCGAGGGGCGGATGACGGCGCTGGAGGAAAAGCCGCTGGTGACGCGGGAGGTCAACGCGGGGATTTACGTGCTCTCTCCGGAAGCGCTGCGGGACGTGCCCCGCGATGTGTTCTTCCCGATGACCGGCCTCTTTGAAGCCGCGCTGGCGGCGGGAAAACCGTGCGGCGTGTTTCAGCTGACCGGCGACTGGATCGACGTCGGGCGCCCGGAAGAGCTGAAACGGGCGCGGGGCATGATGCCGGACCGCTTGTAATCCGGCGGTTGGCGGTTATATTATCCGGTATCGCATGGATGGAAAAACGCTGCGCACGGTACGCGGCGGATGAATATGGACGAGGAGCGGAAACGGGAGCGGACCTATGCGGGCGATTTACGATATCACGACACTGCACATTGAGATCACCAACGCCTGCAATCTGGAGTGCTCCTGCTGCACCCGGTTCTGCGGGCATCACGTCAAACCGTTCATGATGAGTCTGGAAATGGTGGAGAAGGCGCTGCAGTCCCTGGCGGATTTCCCGCACAGCGTCGGCATCATGGGCGGCGAGCCCACGCTGCATCCCCAGTTCGCGGAGATCTGCCGTCTGGTGCAGCGGTATGTGCCCAGAGAGCGGCGCGGATTCTGGACCAACGGGGCGCGCTGGGACCGGTACCGGGAGCTGATTCTGGAGACGTTTCTGCCGGAAAACATCGTCTACAACGATCATACCGCGCCGGAAGGACACCATCATCCGCTGCTGTGCGCCAGCGAGGAGATCGTGGCCGACCCGGAACTGCGGCGGAAGCTGATTGAGGATTGCTGGATTCAAAAGCGCTGGTCGGCTTCCATCACGCCGAAGGGCGGCTTCTTCTGCGAGGTGGCGGCGGCGCTGGACATGTTGTTCGACGGGCCGGGCGGCTATCCGATCGAGCCGGGATGGTGGAAGAAGACGCCGGCGGATTTTCAGGATCAGGTGGAGCGCTATTGCCGCTGGTGCAGCGCGGCGGTGCCGATGAAGCCGGTGGACGCCAGGCGGGGCAAAGATCTGGTTTCGCCCGGTGTTGCGGAATTGCTGGACAAGGTGCAGTCTCCGCGTTACCGGCGTGGATGTACGGAGGTTTTTTCCAAGGTTCTGACGGCGGCGGAAATCGAAGAGCTGAGCCGCGACTGGCGGCCGTGGAGCCACCGGCCCTTCCGGCAATGCGGTCCGGACATGTTTCTGGACGACGACGGCCGGGTGGTCCATCACAAGGTGTTTCACGCCGGAAAGTAAGGAGCGGGACGGATGACGGCTGGTCAATTGACGTGGAAGGACCGGGCGATCGCCGCCTGCCGCTCCCGCTGGTATGACTGCGTCGAACCGTGGAAACTGGCGCTCCTGCGCATGAAATACGAGAAGTTTTACGGACCGGACGAGCCGGAGCCGGAGATTTTCGTCTACACGCCGACGTACAACCGGGGCGAACTGCTGATGGAGCGCGCCGTTGCCAGCGTGCTCGGACAGACTTATCGGAATTTCCACTATCTGGTGGTCGGCGACTGCTGTACCGACTGCACCGCGGAATTGGCCGCAAAGGTCGACGATCCGCGATTTGAATTCTACAACATTCCCCGTCGCGGGTACCGGTATCCGCCGACGGTGGAGAACCACTGGTTCGCCGGGCCCGTGACGGCCGCCAATGTGGCACTGGGACGGGTCCGGGGCAAATGGATCGCGCGGCTGGATGACGACGACACCTGGACGCCGGACCACCTGGAAAAAGTGCTGAAGTTCGCACAGGCCGGGAACTGGGAATTCGTTACCGCGGATATGAGGGAAGAACGGGACGGCAATGTATTTCGAAGCAGCGGATATCCGTTGTATGGCGATTATTTCCGCCTGGAGGTACCGGGGCATGGGGAGTATGTCTATAATCCGGTGATTGGCGGCACCAGTACCTATTTTTATCGATCCTATTTGAAAGCTTTTCACTACAATCCGGACTGCTGGCGCAAAACGCATAACCGGGTCAATGATCTGGATCTGCTTGTCCGGCTGGGGAAGGCGGGGGTGCGGCTTGGTCATCTGAATGAGATTACCTGTCTGCTGCAGCCGCGTCCGGGGGAATCAACTGTGGGATTAGATGCCTACCGGCGGCATGAAAGTGAAATGCTGGAACATTTCCGTTTTTCTTCCGGTTCCGGAACGCAATAGCAGAGAAAGAAATTCAGAAATGTCGATTGCTTTTAAACCGGAAGGATACAGCCCGAAAGAGTTGCACGAGCTCTGCCGTTACGGGGGTGTGCGGCGGGGACATGCTCGCTGGAAATACTGGCCGCCGGAGGTTTATTCCTTCGGTCGACATATCCGGGACTATGCGAATTATCCGGCATTTTTACCCCTGCATGTGTATACCGACCATGGAGTGGGGATGTATTACGACGGAATTCCGCCGCACGAACTGAATTCCGGGGCGTATTGTCAATTCTATCATTCTCCGGAGAACGTCAAGGCGTTTCGCAAGGTATCACAGCGCCCCTGTTACACCATGCTTTCGCCATTTGTGCATTACCGGCGGAAGAATGGTATTGAACCGGCCCCGGATGCGCAGGGGACGCTGGCATTTCACTCGCATAGTACCCCCGGGTTTTCGGTGGATACCGATCTGCCTGCTTACATAAAGCGGTTGCGGGAACTTCCGGAAAAATTTCAGCCGATCGGCATCATGCTGCATATGCATGACGTCGAGAAAGGGGTGCATAAAATTTATCAGGAGAGCGGTTTCCCGGTTTACACCGCCGGCAATGCCGCGGATTACCGGTTTGCGGAGCGGTTTTACGAAGTGCTTCGGCATTTTCGTTATACGACCTCCAACAGCCCCGGGTCACATACATATTATTCGGTGGAGATGGGGATTCCCTATTTCCTGTACGGGGACAGTCCGGTGTGGTACAATCACGGCGATCCGAATTTTGCGGCTGGCGCCTATGATTTGGAAAAGATGCCTGAGTATCAGAAATTATGTGCGTTGTTTCGAGATCGCGACCACGGTATTACTGCGGAACAGAAAGCTTTTGTAGAATATCATCTGGGGATTCACGATTGCGTCAGCCCGGAAGAAATGCATCGACTGCTGTGGGCTGCCTACCGGGCACAGGGGTGCCCCCTGTTGGATCTCTGGTTTCAAATCGATCCCTGGCGGTGGTTGAAAGAACTTTGGAGACGGTGCCGCGGTTGATTCTGTCGAGGAGGTGACAGCCTGGAAGACGAGGAGTCGCCTGAACGACAGGAAATCAACCGGAAGGTCTGGCGTCGTGCTTTTTCGAACGACGGTCAGGGTTTCAAAATCCAGCGCCCCAGGGCATCTTTCGTGAAGAGGTCCTGATTGTAGTGTGAGTCGACAATGGTCCAGAATTCATGCTCGGAATAATGCAGAAATTCGCAGAATTCTCGTACGCAACGGGGATCAAGCGCATGATCATGTTTTTTGATTAACCGAAATGCCTCTTCTCGGGAGATCATGCCGTAACGAACCATACGACTGGCGTAATCGGTTGCGGAGGCATGGCCGAATTTCGGATATTTCATCCATGAGTGGACCAGATAAGCCGGGCTGTCCACCTGATCCATTTGTTCTACATGATGGGTACGGCACCACTCGTGGGTCAGATCATGGAATCCATATTTTTTGGCGATTTCATAATTGTGGAAACTGTTCCAGGGGACAAAATAACTCAGATAGATGGGATCCAGTGTCTGAAGCTGTTCCGGAGAAGGAGGCTCAAAAAAATTGAGATCTTTCAGGGTGACGCCATCCCCCAGCAGTTCCGTTGCGGGAATCCCCGCAGCCACACCGTTGAAAATCTGATCGCGGGCGGAATAACTTTCAATCGCATGGCTGCCGCCGTATTCATAACTGACATTCTCTCCGTAGATCAGAAGCGGTGTCTGGAACCGTAGCGCCATCCACAACGGGTAGGTGTAGATGTAGCGATCGATCAGATAGGTGGGTTTCCCATAGCGTTCGAAGGTTTTGCGCATGATGATCTTCTGCGCTTTGATATTGGGTTTCATGGTGATCAGGTCGCAGCCGAACGCTTCAGAGATATTTTTCAGGTTATGCTTGCCGGCCTCTGTCATTTTGAAATTATCCTCGACGGAAACCAGCAACGGATTCATCCCCAAGAGGTTTTTCATTACATGTACCTGAAAATGGGAATCCTTGCCGCCGGAAACTGCGATCATGCAGTCGTATCCGGCCGGTCCGTTCATGTTCCGGTAGCGGTCGCAGAGAACTTTCAGCTCTTCAAAACGTTGCTGATAATCCACGTTCTTCCGGTTGGCATAAGCCTGACATGCGGAACATACTCCGTTGTGATCAAAAGTGATTCCCGGTCGGGTATCCGGCATGGCGCATCGGGTACAGTATTTCATGTTATTCACTTCTCCGTTGGCGAACTTGCGGAAAATTATTTGAGGCGATCCTGTTTTCAGTGAGAATTCAGGAGAATACCGGGTTACTATAACGGATGGTGCTGTTGATTGCAAGCAGGAGAGCGGAATCTTCTTCGCCATATCCGCAGGGATGGGATGCAAAAAAACAGAAAAATCCTGCCGGAACTTTGCCACGATTCGCACGAAAATTCCGGCAGGATTTTCAGTTTTAGCCGTAGCACGGCCTTATGATTTTGCTCAGTGCTTTCTGTAACCGCACTTCGGGCAGACACCGTTCACCAGTTCCACGCCGCAGAGCGGACAGCGATCCAGCGTCCGGGTGGGCGTGTATTCCTGGGTTGCGGCGTTGACGCCGCTGGTGAAGGTGATCCGGGCAATGTTCAATTTGTCTTTCAGGAGATCATAGACGATTTTGATCATGCCTTCGACCGTCATGGTTTCCTTGGTGACGACCAGCCGGGCGTCCGGATAGGCGGTGGCCCATTCGGTTCGGAAGGCTTCGCCTTTCATCTTATTGGACGGCGCGCCGTTCCGGATGCCCTGTTTGTCGTAGACATCGAGGATGGCCGGGAGCAGCGGATCGTCTTCCCGCAGGATCAAGGCATGATCGAAATTTTTCAGCACATTCCAGGCGACTTTCTGGATTTCGTTGCAGGGGTAGACCATGTTGACACCGGGTTCGATGGTGTCTTCCACCTCGATGGTCAGAACCCCCGTATGGCCGTGGAGGTACTGGGCTTCACCCTGAAACTTGTAGAAACGATGGGCGTACTGGATGTCAAAACGGGTGATGCTTCTCATGATGATTTCCTTTCTTTTTCATGAGTGGCGGTTGAGGGGACGCATTATTCCGTTCCTGCGCGGAAGCGTCTTCCGGAGCGGCGATAGCGCACCGGGGACAGATTCCAACGAGGCGGAGTTCCATATGAATGAGATCTCGCCGGCGCATTTCCGGCGGCAGCGTCATTTCCGGCGGCCAGTCAAAATCGGCAATTTCTCCGCAACTGGAACAGAGAAAATGACCGTGGGCTCCGGTACGGGAATCGTAACGGGCGTGGTCAATATGATCCAGCCGGGCGATAAGCCCTTTGTCGGCGAACTCATTGAGAATCCGGTAGACACTTTCCCGGGTGATTGCCGGCAGGTGCCGACGTACCGCGTTCCAGACAGTGTCCACATCAGGGTGGCTCAGATTGCCTTTCAGGAATTCATATACAGCCACGCGCTGAGAGGTACACTTCCAGCCGTTTTGCCGACAGAATTCCGGAAAATTCCCATGTGCGTCGTTTCTCATGATGCTTAAATCAAAATACTGTTTTAACTTTTAAATCTATTTAAATATAATATTTATTTTTTGGAGGTCAACCCTGATTTTGAAAATTTTTTAAAAAAATATCAGTCAGAGGGGAGTCGGAAAACGGGACGATGTTTTGAAAAACCTTCTCCGATCGTGACTTGATTCCACTCGCAGGTAGTGTTATTTTAACGGAAACCCCAAAAACAGGTGCTGTATGAGTGAAGCCATTGTGCTGGATTCTATTCCATTTTGTCTGGATGCTGCTGGACTCGCGGCGGGAATCCATCTGCCGGAGGAGGATGCAGAGTTGCGCCAAGCCTGGGAAGCGCTGGTGCGGAATGTAACGAAGCTCGCGCGTCCGAAGGCGATTTACCGGGATTGTACAGTTGATGCCGTGTCCGATGATATTGTCGTTGTCGAAGGCGTGCCGCTGAAGAGCCGGGTACTGGCCGGCCAGATCGGAGAGCGCCGGCGGCTCTTCGCCTATTGTGTCACTTGCGGAACGGAGACTGCCGTGCTGGAAGATTCACTGGATGCCCTGGGGCGTTTCTGGTTGGAGGAGCTGAGGCTGAATCTTCTGCGTCAGGCGATTGCGTATCTGCATAAAGAAATCCGCCGACGGTATCGCATTCCCCGGTTGGCGGGTATGGCGCCGGGATCGGGCGATGCTGAAGTCTGGCCATTGACGGAACAACCCAAGCTTTTTACGCAACTACTTGATAACAAGGTGACCGCAGCCATCGGAGTGGTGCTGACCGAGTCGTTGCTGATGCTGCCGTACAAGAGTTCGTCCGGTGTTTTATTTGCAGCGGAACACAACTTTGCCACCTGTCAGTTGTGCCATCGGACGAATTGTCCCAACCGGCGTGCGCCGTTTGATTCCGGGCTCTGGCGTCAAAATGGGATGGATGGGATGCGGTAAAAACATGCTGCAGCCGTTTTTTTGGGGGGGCTGCTTACCGGGGCCATTCCATTTTCATGAATTCCTGCAACGCCTCGCGCCAGTCCGGCATGGGGGGCAGTCCGACAATCCGCAACATCCGCTTCTCCAGCCGTGAATTTGCCGGGCGCTGCGCCGGGCGGGGGAATGCCGCCGTCGTACATGGCTGCAGCG
>CASFXO010000113.1 GCA_949298665.1 uncultured Lentisphaeria bacterium | reverse complement strand
GTGTTTACTCCGGTGATCGTCAAGTTCTCGCCGATGATTCAGAAAATGCTCGGTTTCATCGATTGATGAATTGCATGTCCGTCTGAATAGGACGGAACAGGAGAAACGCTCCGGAAATCGAAATTTCCGGAGCGTTTTTTTGTGTGAAATTCTGATTGCAGGCAGGGGAATGCGAAGGAATGATTCAGAGCTGCCGAAGCAGATTTTCCGCGAAGAAGGCCGCCCCCCGGTCGTTGGGATGCAGGCCGTCGGCGAAGCACGATTCCTCCGCCGGGACGAGCTCACGGCCGTCCACGACGGAAACGCCTTCACAATCCGCCGCCGCTTCGCAGAGGGCATGGCGGAAATCATCCAGGGTATGGCCGTTGCTGTTTTTGCCGGGATCCCGGAGCCATGGAATCGGCGTGATAAGCAGGAGCCGGGCACTCAGGCGACGGTGCAGCGACCGGAGCAGTTTCCGGCAGTCCTCGCCGAATTCCTCCAGCGGACGTCCCAGGTGGTAATCGTTGACGCCGAATGCGACGACGGCATTGTTCCATGCGTATTTTGCGGCAAACGGCCCGAGTTCCCGGTGCAGCGTGGCACCGCCGACCGCGAGATTGACGAAATCGGCGTTCCGGGCGGCGGCAACCTGGGCCGGATACGCGGCCGTGGGGCAGGTGGTGGTCATCCCCTGCGTGATGGAGTCGCCGAGAAACAGCCAGCGCTCCGCACAACGTTCTGCCGGACGGAGCGTGCATCCGGATTCCAGAGCCAGCCCCTGCAGGCGGATTTCGCAGAGATGGGGCAGATGGATTTCGATTTCCCGTTCACCGCGTCCGGGCAGTTCGGTGAAAAATGCATACTCCTTCTCATCCGGACCGGGGGAAAACGACTCAATGGTTTCATGGTTGATCCGGATGTCCGCAGCATAAACCGGGCGTGCCTCCCGGAGGTAACGCAGCCGCAAGGCAAGAGCGCCGGTATCGGAGCGAAAGGCGATTCTGACCCCGGTCGGACATGCTGCCCGGACGGCGGAGTTTTCGTCTTTCCCGTAAAAATCAATCAGCTCCGGGGTCATTCTCACCGGGATCCAGCCCTGTTCGTCGGCATCCCAGGCGACTGCGCCGCGGGTCAGGGCACCCCAGACCGTGGCATCCAGTTCCATTAATTTCTGCATCGTATATCCTCGCTTCCTCTTTTTTGAATTTCACGGTAATGTGCGGCATGGGGGCGGAAAAGTCCAATGATTTCCGGAAAAAGATGAAAAAAACTTGAAAAAAACAAAACTCCGGTTATCTTATAAATCACGGAAAACCGGTTTCGTGTTTCATATCGCTATTCCACCGCTCGTGAAACAGGGGGCCGACCAGAAAAAGCTTAGCGTGGTCCGGAGTATTCGCGTTTGATGCGAAAGCACGGAAGACGCTCGGTTTTTATTTTGTTTTTGGATGCATAAACGCAAATTTCATGAGGTCGGAAAATGAAAGTGAGAGCATCGGTCAAACGCAGATGCGAGTTCTGCCAGATCGTCAAGCGTAATGGCGTGATCCGGGTCATCTGCTCCCGCAACTCCCGCCACAAACAGAGACAGGGCTGAGCCCCGCAACCGGTAAAAAGCAAGGATCGAAGAGTATGCCGAGAATCATTGGTGTCGATATTCCGGGAAACAAGCGCATTGAATTTTCGCTGCGCTACATCTACGGTGTGGGGCCGGCGAAAGCCCTGGAAATCATCGAAAAATTGAATATTCCCCGCGAAATCAAGGCGAAGGATCTTTCCGGCGAACAGATCGCCGCGATCAACAGCCTTCTCCAGAATGAAATGATGGTGGAAGGCGATCTGCGTCGCGTGGTGGCCGCGGACATCCGCCGGCTGCAGCAGATCAACTGCTACCGGGGAATCCGCAATCGTCGCAACCTGCCGTGCCACGGTCAGCGGACCAAAACCAACGCCCGTACCCGCAAGGGCAAGAAGGTGACGATCGGCGCTATCCGCGACAAGACACAGCGTCGTCTGGCGGCGAAAGGCTGATCTTTGAGGATCGGTCTTTCGGGAGCGCCGCTGTTTGGCGTCTCCGAATGACCCAATGGAGATTTTACGTAGGAAACAGGGAATTATGGCTGAAGATCAGGTAGTGAATATTGACGGCGCCGAAGCTCCGGCGACTGCCGCCCCCGCGGCCAAGGAAGTGAAACAACGCGGCAAGAGCGGCCGCTATGTGCCCTCCGGCATCGCCTATGTGCTGGCGACGTTCAACAACACCAAGGTTACCTTTACCGATTTGCACGGCAACGTGCTGTGCTGGTCGACCGGCGGGAAGAATGGTTTCAAGGGGTCCCGCAAGAGCACCGCGTATGCCGCTCAGGTGATCGCCGGCGATGCCGCCAAGAAAGCGCAGTTGCTCGGCATGAAAGAAGTTGAAGTGCGGATCAAGGGACCGGGCGCCGGTCGTGAATCCGCCGTGCGCGGCATTGTCGCCGCCGGGATGGAAGTCAATGCGATCAAGGATATTACACCGGTTCCGCACAATGGCTGCCGTCCGCCGAAACGTCGGCGTGTCTGATTCCTCTTCCGGGAATGGAAGCATGCGGGCCGTTGCCTGGAGGCGGACGGTCCGGCAATCGTAGAAGTTCAATGCTGTAAGGCATAATAAAATTTTGGAGGAAGAATTATGACTGCTGCAATCGGTTTCCCGATGCCCAAGGCACTGGCGGTGGACGAAAGTACGGCTACCGCCACTTATGCCAAATTCATCGCCGCTCCGTTTCAGAGCGGTTTCGGGCATACTCTGGGGAATTCGCTGCGCCGGGTTCTGCTTTCCTCGCTGGAAGGCGCCGCCATTTCCGCTGTGCGGATTGACGGGGCCAGTCATGAGTTTGACGAACTCGAGAATGTGGTGGAGGATGTGACCGAGATCGTGCTGAATCTCAAGTGCGTCCGGCTTAATCTGCACAGTGATTCGGTCAAGACGCTGGAAATCCGCAAGGACAAGGCCGGTCCGGTCACGGCCGCCGACATCATCTGTGACAGCACCGTCGAAGTGCTTAATCCGGAGCAGATCATTTGTACGCTGGACAAGTCCGTTCCTTTCCGGGCTGAAATCGAAGTCATTCGCGGCAAAGGCTATCTTCCCGCGGAGAAAAGCACCGTGCAGCGTGCGATCGGGACGATTCCGGTGGACTGTCTCTTCAGTCCGGTCACCCGGGTGAACTATCAGGTCGGTGCCGCCCGCGTCGGCGAAGAAACGGAAATGGACAGTCTGGAGCTGGAAATCTGGACCGACGGCCGTATCAAACCGCAGGATGCACTGGAAGCGGCCGCCCGGATTCTCCGGGATCATCTGCAGCCGTTCCTCGGTGGGCAGGTTGCCGAAAAAGACGTCATGTCCATGATGAATGAAGAGGAGTTGAAACTTTTCAAACAGCTGTCGCAGGACGTGGATGTTCTGGATCTTTCGGTGCGGGCGATGAACTGCCTGAACAGTGCGGATATCCGCCTGATCGGCGAACTCTGCACCAAGACCGAACAGCGCATGCTCAAATACCGCAATTTCGGCAAGAAGTCGCTGGATGAAATCAAAGAGAAAATCGAGAAACTCGGTCTGATCCTGGGCATGCCCTACTCCGAGCCGGTGATGACTGCGCTCGAAGCCGAATCGCAGCGGGTGCGCGCCGAGAATGAGGAGACTAAATAAATGCGTCATCGGGTACATACTTTCAAAGTCGGGCGTTCCGGCGCTCACCGCCGCAGCATGCTGGCGAACATGGTGAGCAGCCTGTTCCTCAACGGCCAGATCAAGACTACGCTGGTGAAGGCCAAGGAGGCCCGCCGTTTTGCGGAAAAGCTGATTACTCTCGGGAAACAGGGAGACCTGCATCGCCGGCGTCTGGCCGCGGCCCGGCTCCGCAACAAGGATGCCGTCAAGATGCTGTTCGGTGAAATTGCTCCGCGTTATGCCGGACGCGCCGGTGGCTACACCCGGATTTACAAGCTGGGACAGCGGATCGGCGACGGTGCGGAAGTCTGTCTGCTGCAGCTGGTGGAAGGCGCCGAAGCCGCGGCAAAGGCGACCCCGGCTGAAGCCAAGGCGGAGTAAGAGAAACGTTTTGACGTGCCGAAAGAGCGGGACGGAGAGATCCGTTCCGCTTTTTTTGTCGAGCGGGAGGGTGACCGGCACGAAAGCGTCCGAAAAGCAGGGGGAGAAAAAGGCCATGGGACAGATGATGGGAAGCAAGGAATTCAGGCGGTGGTACGGGCTGCTGCTGGCGGGAATCATTGCGGTGGCGACGCCGCTCATCGGAGCGGCGGAACCGGGAGCGTCGCGACAGGCTGATCTGGCCGCGGTGATTCAAGCGCGGAATCTTTTTGACTGGAACGAGGCCGAAGAGATTCATCCGGGCATGCGTTATCGCCAATGGGCGTGGACGGTTCCCCGGCCGATACGGATGCATGCGGTGCGGGTCGATCTGACCACGCCGGGATTGTTTTTCAAGGTGACCGGTCGCGCCGATGATGCCGAATGGGGCAGCGTCATGCCCGACTGTGCGGATTACCGGGTGCGGACCAGGCGTGAAACCACCCGGAGTTTTCTGTCCCGCATGGGGGCGGCGGACCGGGGAGAAGTGCCGGGGGGGCTGTTGCTGGCGGTGAACGCTTCGCCGTGGAAGCCGTGGCAGAAACCGTTCACTCACCGTTATGCCGACCGGATGGGGCTGGTGATGGCGGACGGGGTGGAGGTTTGTCCGTCGGACGGGCGGCCCGCCATGATCGTCAGAGACGACGGTCGGGTGGAATTCCGGAAAATGGAGGCCGGAGAGGATCTGACCGGGATTCGGCACGCGGTCGGGGCGTTTTTCTTCGTGTTGGAGGACGGCCGGGTTTCACCGGCATATGCCGCCGGAAAATCGCTGGCGCCGCGGACCGGTTTCGGGTTGTCCGAAGACGGGCGTTACTGGTACATTCTGGTGGTGGATGGGCGGCAGAAGCATTTCAGCATGGGGTGCACGCACCGGGAACTCGCTGAATTTCTGCGCTATCTCGGAGCGCGGGACGGTTTGAATATGGACGGCGGCGGTTCGACGACGCTGCTCTCCCGGGAGCCGACGCTGGATGGGAAGAAAGTTGACGGAATTTATAAATTCAACCACCAGCCCGGCAATGCCGAACGCACCAACGGCTGCAACATCGGCGTCGGCATTGCACGGCAGGACGCTCAGACGCCCTGATCCCAGACGTGGCAGAGGGGACCGCAGCCGGATTTTCGGCAGGACTCCTTACAGTGTCGTACCAGGAGCGCATGGTATTCGTTGAAGATTCGGACGTCGCGGGGAAGCGCCCGGGTGAATCGCGCCTGTAATTCGTCATAGGGCAGGTTACCGTCCCAGCCCAGATGCCGTGCCGCCACCCGGCGGGTATAGGCGTCTATGACGAAAATCGGCTGATGGAAGGCATAGAGCAGAATGGAATCGGCCGTTTCCCGCCCGATGCCCCGGCGTGACAGCAGCCGTTCCCGTTTCCGGCGTAAGTCTTCCGGCGTCGAGGGGCGGCGCAAGTCTTCCCCGCAGGCGGGGAAAAACGCGGCGGCATCCCGCAGATAACCGCTCTTCTGCCGGAAAAATCCGGCCGGCCGGATCGCCAGTTCCAAAGATTCCTGATCGGCGCTCAAGACCGCCTCCGGCGTGTCCAGCCCGGCTGCTTCCAGTTGGTTCAACGCCTGCTCCACATTGTGCCATGCGCAGTTCTGGGTTAAGATGGCGCCGACGATGATTTCCCAGGGACGGCCGCTCCGGCACGGCCACCAATGCTGGGCGCCGTAACGGGCGAAGAGAAAGTCATACAGTTTCCGGATCATAAGGAAAAATCTCCAACACCCGGGCCGGTTCGAGGCGGCCCCGGCGGAATTCCTCCCATTGCGCCGCACCGCAGGCCAGGGCGTCGGCAGTCAGGCGGGCGGCACGGCACCGGAACCGGCGAAAATTCGCCGCGTCCCAGACCACGTCCTCCCAGGTCAGCAGAATTTCCGGAGTGGTTCCGGCGTCAAAGAGCAGTCGAAGAATCCGTGCCAGCATGACCCGATCAAAAGGACAGCGGTCAAACCACAGACGGACGGCACCGGCGGCGGCGCGGGCAAGCAGGGTGTGGTTCATCGTTTCCAGTTCCCTGAAAATTTCGGATATGGCATGTTCCGGCG
>CASFXO010000112.1 GCA_949298665.1 uncultured Lentisphaeria bacterium | reverse complement strand
CGATCAAGCCGATCCAGCCCTGCCCGCCCAGGACTTTTACATGATTTTCGGGTGGAATGTTCAAGTGTTCCATGCAGTCTTCAATTCCCGTTTTTCTCTATTTGAGGAGCGGCGTCCGCCATTTGCTTTTCCAGCGCCTGCGCCAGTGCGGCGACACAACCGCTCATGGCGGCGGTCGCACCGGCACCATCCGCTTCCGACATCGGCGCGGAGAACCGGCGGTTGCCCCGCAGCGCTTCCCGGACGACGCCGTTAACATAACACCGGATTTCGAAATTTACACCCAGTTCCGCCGTTTTTTTCGTCCGGTCCAGTTCAAATTTGAACAAAGTGCCGTCGATGACCCAGCGCATGTTCGCCCCGCCTTTTACCACGCGGGTCGAAAAATAGTCCGCAAGATATCGCTGCAGCAGCAGTTCCGGCGGCTGCGCCCACATGGCGTAAGGATCCTCCATCAGCCGTCCGTCCGCTTCCCGGTAAAGCAGTTTCCGACTGGCGGGCGAGAGGTTGCGGAAGGCCTCCACCGCGATTTCTCCCGGCACCGTCGCCTGCCCCGCCGCCGGCGGCAGCAGATCATATCGGACCGTTTCCCGGTAAGGTTCCGCAAAAAATACACATCCACCGCATAACAAAGCGGCTATTGTCCCCGTCAACCATTGTTTCATGGTGTTCTCTGCTCCTGTTGTTGGTCATCCGGCAACGGCGGAATTTTCAGTTCCTGCCCGATCCGGAGCACGCTGTCCGGCTTCAGACCGTTGGCTTCCATAATTCGGCGAAATTGCGCGGAAGAGCCGTAAAAACGACGGGCGATCAGCCCCAGCGTGTCTCCCTGACGCACCCGATAACGCTGTTCTTTCCGAACCGCGGCAGGAGAACCCGCAACGGCAGTCCGCCCTCTTCCGGGCGGTGGTTCCGAAACCACATGTCGCACCGGAGCCGCCGGTGAAACCGGTTGCAGGCCGTCTCCGCGTCGGGCGTGAAACAGCCGCGTCAACCGCAGGTTCTGCTGTTTCAGCCTGGCGATTTCCTGTTCCAGCGCCTGACGCTCTTCCGGCGAAGTTTCGACGGTCGTGCGGAGTTTCTCCATGGCGGCATTCATCCACGCCCGCGCCATTTCCGCATGCGGAGAATCCGGCGCCAGACGCAGAAATTCCCGGTAATGATAAACGGCCCCGAGCGGATCGTTGAGGTTTTCGTCGCACAGCGAAGCCATGGCCAGATGGCCCTCCGGAGAATTCGGACGTGAGGCCATAAAACGCCGGAGTTGTCCCATCGCCGCCTCATAATCCCCCGCTTCCCGGCACAGTTCCGCCTTACGGAAATTCGGATGGGCGACCGCATTGCCGTCGCCGCAGCCGGCCAGGGCGGCCAGCAGCGCCGCTCCCGCAATCAACGGCAGCAGCAGCCGGTATCGATCCGATCGTTTCATGGCCGCACCTCCGCCAATGCGCGCAGGGCGGCCAAGCCGCACACCGCCGCCGTTTCCAGACGCAGAATCCATGG
>CASFXO010000111.1 GCA_949298665.1 uncultured Lentisphaeria bacterium | reverse complement strand
ATCATCGGTTTTCCGGCTTGGCGCGCTTCGGCAAAGGTCAGCACCGGGAATGTTACGCCCCACGCGCTACGCAACGCCTCCTGCAGTTTCGGTTCAAAGCCGACGAAGGCTCCGGCATCGGCCTTGACGATCGCCGCGACGGGCTGTCCGTCTTGTGCCAGAGCGAATTCCCGGATCGGTTCATAGGGTTTGAAATCCCTGCCGAGCGATTTGGTGAATGTTCTGGCGATCACTCCGGGCGGCAGTTTTTTTTTACGCAGAAAGGGAGTCGGGTCCATTCCCCGGTACAGTTCGGAAATGGTTTTTTCATCCAGGCAGTTGTCCCAGAGCGACAGGTCGTCGATCCGGCCGTCGAACCAGGTTTTGTCGAAGGCCGCGCCGTTTCCGACGAAAAGTTCGATGCTCGGTGCCAGCGCTTTCTTGAGCGTCCGGCGGCCGATGGGTTTGCCGTTCAAATAGAAATTCAGCTCTCCGGTTTTTCCGGTAACCGTGAGCATGTTCCAGCCGCCGACAGGGAAGGGGACCACGGCGGAATACTCTTTCTCTCCCGCGGCGAGGTTCTGGTAGTAAAAACGGTTGTTGCTGGGCGTATAACCGAGACGCCAGCTCTTGTTGAAGGTGGCCAGAAAGATGGTCGATTCCGGCGCCTTTTCCGCCTTGAACCAGAAATTGAGGGAGAATTCGGGGGCGAACGTGTATTCCCCACCCTTCAAGTATTTGATCCAGGTGAGGCCGCGATTGACTTCCAGCGCGGTCTTCGAGCGGGAGGCCAGCGGCGCGGGGGTATCGGCCACCAGTTCCGGCGCCTGATTGGAGGCCGGATTGGTGTTGACCCGGAGTCGGGCGAAGGAGCTGCCGTCTCCCACCGATTTCAGGTGGCCGCTGAACGGACCGGGGGCGCCTTCGAATGTGAAATAGGTCTGCATGTCGGCCGAAGCCGTTGCGCTGAATGCCAGCAGCGCGAATGTCGCAAGATATCGAAACATGATTCTTTTCCTTCCAATTGGCAAACAGGAGTGAAAACACGATTGTTTTTCACTCCTGTTTTTTTCTTGACTCGTCAGATCGGCCGGTTCTGGGAATCCATCGCTCCTTCCGGACGCCAGTGGTAGCCCACCGAATTATAGGGAGTGCTGGTGCCGCCCCAGGAGTTGGTCTGAATGCCCTGAATACTTGTCACATGACCGTCCACGCAGAGCAGGTTCATACGGTTCCCGTGCGGAAACCGGACATAGGACTTCCACTCCGCGCCTTCGGGGTTGACGTAATACATATAGGCTTCCAGCAGCAGCCCGGTCCGGGACGGTTTGCGGACGGCGCCCGTTTTGACCTGACGCATCGGCGTTGCGCCATACCACGCGCCGTTTCTCCAGTAGCCGAAATAGGAGTTGCGGCCGTAACCGCCCCGGCCGTTGGTGGTGTAGGGCACCGAGGTGAACTGCAGATCGTTTTCCGGGGATTTGACCGACGGGCAGAGCGGGACCTGCGCGTAGCCCTGGGAATACCAGCCTTTTTTCTTCTGTTCGAAAAACAGCGAGGAGCCTTTCTGCCAGGTTCCCTTTTCGGTTCCGGTGGCGAGGCCGGCGAGGTTTTCGAACCAGCAGTTGTGGGAATCGTCATAATCCCGCGTGATGGTCAGAAAGTCATCATAGGCGGCCGAATACAGCTGTTCATAGGTGCCGAGCTGGCGCATTTTGTTCACGCAGGAAATGGTGTGAGCTTTTTCGCGCGCCTTGTTCAGGCTGGGCAGCAGCATGCTGGCCAGAATGGCGATGATCGCAATCACCACCAGAAGTTCGATCAATGTGAAACCGGCTTTGCTCCTCGACATTTTTTCCTCCGCAGGTTATTGGTTTTCGCCTCACAGCGATCCGTTTTCTTCTCTAAATATTATAGATAAAACCGGTTTTTTAACAAGTCCTTTTTACAAAATGTTTGATGAAAATCGATTCAATAGATTCAAAAAAATGTTTTTAAAACCATGTTTTCCGGGATGTGAACAAGGGGTGTTTTTTTTGTGCATCTATTTATTTTCCAAGTATTTTATGTTTTTGTGGCAGAGTTGCACGGCGGGTTATCCATAATGATCCAAAATGATGTGGAACAACTTTTGCCGCATCCCTCCGCGGTCCGTCGCCGTTGCCGGGGACAACAGGTTGCAAAAATCCGGGCGTCATGGTATATTTCCGCAGTTTCCCGGCGAACCGGGAGCAATGGAGGAATCAAACGATCATGTCGCGCAACCGTTTTCCGGATTCGGCGCTGCCTGTGCTGCTGATCGCTGTCGGACTTGTTCTGCGGGTGCGGCAGTGGGGGTGTTTTGAATTCAAGGACGATCAGGCCCGTTCCATATTGAACAGTTTGTGTGCGCTGCGGGAGGCTTTTCTGATTCCGCACGGTATGGCGGGCAGTACCGGATTTCCGAATCCGCCTGGGGCGAACGTGATCTTCGGGGCGCTGGCGGTTTTCGGTACGTCTCCGGGGTATTTTGCGGGGTGGTTCGTCTTTTTCTCGGTATTGACCGTGGGCGTGGCGTGGCTGGTGTTTCGCCGGACTCTGGGGAAGGAGGCGGCACTCTGGGGGAGCGCTTTTCTCGCTGCGATGCCGATGCTGGTGTGGAACAGTTCCAACTTCTGGGGCCCCAACCTGCTGCCGCTGATGATGCTCGGCATTCTTTACTGGCTGACCCGTTTCTGTGAGAGCGGGCACGGCCGCTACTGGTTCGGCGCCGGATTGCTGGCGGTCGCGGCGGGATGGGCATGGCATTTGTCCGGCTTTTTTCTGCTGCCGTTCATCGGCTGGCTCGGCTGGCGGCGGAAACTGCGCTTCCGCGTCTGGGCGGGACTGGGCGCGGCGACGCTGGCGCTGCTGGGACCGTGGCTGTATTTCCTGATCTTCCGCTGGGATGGGGAAATGCTGAAGACGAGCGTTCCGTTCGGCGAGAAGATCGCCGCCTGGATCTTTCATAATTTCAGCTGGTGCGGGACGCTGTTTTTCCGGGATTACTTTCCGCCCGGAGAACTGGGAGCCGCGGCGGCGGAGGCGGCGGGATCGCCGTGGGGCGGCTGGGTGCTGCTGCTGGGCGGCGCGTTGATCTTCTGGGGGGCGGTGGCCGCGGTTTTCGTCCCGCCGCTGAAGCCGGAAGAGAAGGCGCCGGTCGTGATCAGCCTGTCGCTGGGGTTCATTCTCTCGGTGCCGCTGCTGTATTTGCTGATGGGATTGCGGATTCATTTCCATTATCTGACGGTGCTGGCTCCGGCGGCGGCGGCGATTGCGGGATTCGGCATGGCGCGGATGCCGCGTTGGGTGCGGTCGGTATCCGGGACGGCGGGACTGGGCTGCATGCTGCTGCTGACGGCGTTGTTTCAGCAGGAGATGCTCCGGGGAGGAGGGCATCCCTATGAATTCGGTCCCAGCGGCAACTATCTGGAAAGCATTGCTGCGGAACTGGAGGAGGCGACGGGAGGGCGGCCGCTGTCGTTGAAGATCGTTCCGGAAACGCCGGAAGCGGGACGGAAGCTGGATCCGGTGGCGGCCTTATATATATTTGACCGGTACATGATGCCGGACGGCATTCCCGCCGTGCTGGTGATCGGCTGGGATGAACAGGCCCGGTGCTTCCGGCACCGGCTGCGGCTGCCGGAAGCCGTCAGGGAAGTTCCTTGAGTTTGGGGACCAGCAGGATGCGTCGCGCTTCCGCGCTGGGATTCCGCAGTCGGCGCAGCAACTCTTCCAATGCCGCGTGGCCCGCCGTCCGCCAGTCGATGAAAATGGTGGAGACCGGCCGATAATCCGGGACGAGCAACGATTTTCCGTCGATGCTGAGCACGGTGTAGTCCGAAGTCATGGGCGTGTGGAAGAGCTGTTCGTAATGTTCCATGCAGCGCTCGCACCAGGCGCCGCTGCAGAAGAGCAGCCCGGTTTTCCGCTCCTTCGGCAGCGACAGGTCGATCGACTGTGCCACCTGATGTCCGAAGAGTTCACACTCCCCGTGCTCGCGCCAGAAACTGCGGAAACACTCGGCCCGCATGCGGAATACCGGCCCGTCTTCCAGATAGACCACCCGGACTTTGCGTTGTTTCCGTCTCCGGAAATAGTCCACCGCCAGTTCCGCGG
The DNA here is from genome assembly GCA_949298665.1 of uncultured Lentisphaeria bacterium. Taxonomy (GTDB): domain Bacteria; phylum Verrucomicrobiota; class Lentisphaeria; order Victivallales; family Victivallaceae; genus CALXOD01. Next base: position 3,834 of record CASFXO010000111.1, on the reverse strand, counting down.
CACTGACCGGGTCCAGAGTAACCGGCGACAGGACTCCGCCGAACGTGGAATTCATCTCCATGCCTGCCGCGGGCAGGGAACGGGGGATGTCTCCGCCTCCGAAATCGTATTCTCCGAGAAAAATCAAGCCGTCCGCGTTCCGGATCTGCGTCTCGAACGGCGGTTCCGGGTGATAGTATTCGTAATAGTCGCGCATCCGGATGGTCAGCACGCAATTGTGGCGCAGGGCCGCTTCCTGGATGCCCAGCAGAGCGTGAGACAGATATCCTCCCTCCGGCGCCACCCGCCGGTCTCCGACGAAGACGGTGATATGCCACTCGCCTTCGGTGCTTCCGGAATCGCGCAGATCGGCGACATAGGCGCCGGAACCGTGTCGAAGTTCGATCAGCCCTTTGTCCCGCAATGATTTCAATCCTTCGTAAACGGCGTAGTTGGAGAGTTCGTATTCTTCCGACAGTTCCCGCAGCGACGGCAGTTTGTCTCCGGCGCGGAACGCGCCTCCGGCAATCAGCGCTTCCATCCGCTCGACCATCCGGCTGAATGCCGGGCGTTTCCTTTCGTACTGCACGATTCCGACTCCGAAATAACAATCAAACACCTTTCAAACACATGGGAAAATATAGGCTTTTTCTTTGTGATTTGCAAATGAAAAAGCGATGAAAAAAATCCGCGTTTTTCCGAATTCGGTGGATAAGCGGGTGGCAATGCGCCGACTGATGTGCTATAGTATTGATTTCCACAAACCGGCCCCGGAATGGGGGTAGACAGCCAGAACGCGGGAGAAGCAATGATTTCGGTTGCCGACATGTCCATGAAATTCGGACAGCAGACCTTGTTCGAAAACGTTTCCGTCAAGTTCAAAGCGGGTGCCCGTTACGGTCTCATCGGCGCCAACGGTTCCGGTAAATCGACCTTCCTGCGCATTCTTGCCGGACAACTGCGGAGCACGGCCGGCGAGGTCGCGGTGGACAGGGATTGTCAGGTCGGGTTTCTGAAACAGGACCATTATCAATACGAGGACGAGACCATTCTCGACACGGTCTGCATGGGGAACGAAAAACTCTGGGCCATTCACCAGGACCGCGAATATCTGTATTCCGGCATCGACCTGACCGCCGAGGAGGAGGAACGGGCCAACCACATCGAAAGCCTGTTCGGCGACGCCGGCGGTTACACCATGGAGGCCGACGCCGCGCGGCTGCTGGTCGGGCTCGGCATCCCGGAGGAAAAGCATCATCTGCCGATGTCCGCGTTGACCGGCGGCTTCAAGCTGCGGGTGCTGCTGGCGCAGGTACTGTTCTTCAATCCCGACATTCTGCTGCTGGACGAGCCGACCAACCACCTGGACATCGGCAGCATCGACTGGCTGTGCGGGTTTTTGAAAAACCATCGCGGGACGGTGATTGTGATTTCGCACAACCGCTATTTTCTCAACGAGGTCTGCACTCATATCGCCGACCTGGATTATCAGGAGATCCGGCTGTTCACCGGCAACTACGACGCCTTCATGACCGCCAACGCTCTGGCATTGGAGCGGATTCGCCGCGAAAACCAGAAAAAGGAGGATCGGATCGCCGACCTCAAGGAATTCATCAACCGTTTCAGCGCCAACGCCTCCAAGGCGCGTCAGGCGACCTCGCGCCAGAAGGAGCTGGAGAAAATTCAGCTGGAAGAGATCAAGCCGAGTTCCCGGGTGTCTCCGTTCATCCGCTTCAAACCGGCGGCGCGGCTGGGGGAAAAAGTCATCCAGTGCGCCGGTCTGGGCAAGGAATATGACCGCGTGCTGTTTTCCGATCTGAACCTGACCATCGGTCCCGCGGAAAAGGTGGCGATCATCGGCGCCAACGGCGCCGGGAAAACCACCCTGCTCAAAACACTGGTCAAGGTACTCGAACCCGGCGTCGGCGACGTCGTGCACGGTGAAACGGTCAACCTCAGTTATTTCCCGCAGGACGCCGCGGAGGTTCTGGGCATGGAGGATCATGCCATCGACTGGCTGGCCCGGTTCAGCCCGAATGCGGGGATCAGCGAGGTGGTGCTGCGTTCCTTTCTCGGCAAGATGCTGTTCAGCGGGGACGAGGTGTACAAGCCGGTGAAGGTTCTTTCCGGCGGAGAGAAGGCCCGGCTGATTCTGGCCCGGATGATGCTGGAGGCCGGGAACGTGCTGGTGCTGGACGAGCCGACCAATCATCTGGATCTGGAGTCGATCGAAGCGCTCAATTATGCCCTCAGTCTGTTTCCGAACACGGTGCTGTTCGTCAGCCACGACCGCGAATTCATCGGAAGCCTGGCGACGCGGATTCTGGAAATCGCGGACGGTCGGGTCATCGACTTTCCCGGCACGCTGGCGGAATACGAGGATTACCGGAAGCGGCGCGTCCGCGCCTGAGCCGGAGCCGCGAGTCGTCGAATTTCCGCTTCCGGGGCGCGCCGCATCGTCAGTCGATCAGGACCAGCTTCAGGCTTTCCCGCAGCACGGCGGTCTGCACCAGCGCCAGGCCGATCCCCGCAAGCAGCAGGAAATACAACCCGGGCGATCGCTTCGGCGTGATTTCCCGGGCGAGCAGAAAGCCGCCTCCGGCCAGCAGCACCGGCACGTAGAGTACCGCCAGCCGCCCGAATTCGCCGGAGGCGCTTCCGGAAAAAAGCAGAAACAGCCACACTCCCGCCGCCGGAATCAACACTTTTCCGGCCGGATGCCGCTGCCGCAGGAAGAACGCACCGAAAATCAGCAGGGTCGCGGCGACTCCGGCGAACAGCAGGGCGTCGAGCAGATTGTAAGCCGCCCACGGCCAGTAGGCACGTCCGGCCATGGTATTGAACAGCCGGTGATTTTCCCAGCAGCGCAGCGCGATGGCCGGGAGATTCATCCCGGCGAGCGCCGCGATCCCCGGCACCGCCAGTCCCCCCGCGGCATAGGCGCCGAGCCGGAGCCACCGGTCTCGTCCGCTCAGGAAAATCAGCAGCAGTCCCAGCAGAATCGGCGCGCCGAACCCCAGTGAAAACATCGCTCCGATTCCCAGAATCAGTCCGAGGAGCCCCCACAACGGCAGCGTGGTGCGGCGGTCGGAATGCTTTCCGAGCGCCGTGACGGCGATGAATACCGCGGCGGCGGTGATCAGAAAATAGAACGTGTCGTAATGACCGAGAAAGAGCACTCCCGTTCCCGACCCGAAGGTGATCAGCAGCGCCGCCGGTCCGGCGCCGGCAGACCGGAACCGCCGGAGAGCCAGAATCAGCAGCAGTCTGCCCGCGGTGAGCGCAGCCAGAAACAACAGCACCAGCCGCAACGCCGTTTCCCGGGCGCGGGGCGTATCCGTCGGCGGCAGGAGGATGCCTTCTCCGGCGAGGTCGGCCAGTTCCGCGGCGGTATTCGGCAGCAGCGCCGCGGCGAAGTTGCCGGGAAAACAGAAGAGCACGGCCGAAAGCAGCACGTTGCCCGGCGGATGCACGTGCCGGTGCTGCGGTACTTCTCCGGGCGGCACGGACAGTACCCGCTCGGAGAAACGCCGCGTCAGATCCCCCGGTTGTTCGGCGGTCGCCGCCGCCTCCAGATAGCCGGTGGCAAAGGCGTTCAACGGCGCCAGTGCATTTTCCGCCAGCCCGGCTCGACCGCCGTGGAGAACGGCGAGATCCGCCAGCAGACCGCAGAGCAGAATGACGGCAATTGCGACGGCGCGGGGCAGCCGGCGCGTATCCATGCGCCATGCGGCGACCGCGGCGGCGGCGAAGCAGAGCAGGGGGAGCACGCAGGCCGGAAACAGCGTGGCCGCGGGGGGGATGCGCCGCCATTCCCAGTTGCCGGAGACGCCGAGCGGCAGATCGCTCCAGCGG
>CASFXO010000110.1 GCA_949298665.1 uncultured Lentisphaeria bacterium | reverse complement strand
TTTCCGGCGTCGGCGGCCAGCTTGGCCGCCGCTTCGTACAGGACGGGATCCGTGCCCGAGGGCAGGGTGCCGCACAGGGCGACCATGTCGCAGTCGGCAAGGGTCTGTCGCAGATGGGCCAGCATCGCCTCGACCGCATCGGTGGAAGCGGCTTCGGAGGGTTCGATGATTTCAGTAATGGCGCCGGTTTTCCGGCAGACGCAGGTGGTACAGATCCGGGTGGGGACGGCAACGGGGACGGTATGGTGCACCAGCGTTTCCGCCTGCAGCTCGGCGATGATCCGGCGGCCGGTTTCACCGCCGGCGAATTGCAGCAGCCGGGTTGCCGTTTTTCCGTGGCATCGGGCCGCCCGGCAGAAATTGATGCCTTTGCCTGAGGCGAACGCCAGGCATTGCCGCGCCCGGTTGATGCCGCCGGGCTGGAAATGGTCGAAAAACAGCACTTTCTGCCAGGCCGGATTCGGCCCCAGCACGATCAGACGCGGACGGGACACGGTCATGTCAGTCCCTCCAGAATGTGTACGATTTCCGCGTCGGAGAGCGGAATCGGATTGCATTTCATACTGCCCGAGCGGCAGTGGCGCAGGATGAACGGATAATGGGAAACATTCAAGCCGAATTCCCGGAAGGTCTCCGGCAGTCCCAGCTCCCGGCGCAGTTCTTCCACCCGGGCGATGAAGGCATCCGGACGATCTCCGCCGGGCAGGAGCCCGAGACAGGCGCGGTTGTGGCGCAGAATGTCCGGGAGCAGAATGGCGCAGCAGATGCCGTGAGGGACGTGCAGGAGACTGCCCAGCGGGTGCGCCAGACCGTGCACCGCCCCCAGACCGGACTGGGCGAAGGCCATGCCGGTCATCATGGAACCTTCCGCCGCCATGGCCCGGGCCGGATGTTCATCCCGCATGGCGCCGGGCAGGGCGGTGAGGAGCTGACGCAATGCTTCTCCCGCCAGCGCGCGGGTGCAGGAGGTGGCCCGGTTGGACAGCAGCGATTCCACCGCCTGGGTCAGGGCGTCGAAGCCGGAGGCGGCGGTGAGTCCCGGCGGACACCCCCAGGTGAGACACGGGTCCGAAACGGCCACGTCGGCCATCATGGCCGGATGCCGCAAGGATTGTTTGATGCCGGTTTCCGGGTCGCGCAGAACCGCATTGGAGGTCATTTCCGCTCCGGTTCCGGCGGTGGTCGGCAGGGCGGCGAAAAAGACGCCTTTTCCCGGAATCGACCGGCGGTTGTAAAAATAATCGGCCGTCGTCCCATCCAGCGGCAGCAGGGCGGCGACGGTTTTTCCCAGGTCCATGACGCTCCCGCCGCCGACGGCCACGACCGCTCCGGCGCCGAGTTGCCGCCCCTCCGCCAGCACCCGGTCCGCGTCCGCCAGCGGCAGCTCCGATTGGAATCCGGTCAGCAGCAGACCGCGATGATTGCCGTCCAGGAGGGTGCGCCGGGCCCATTCCGCATGGCTGCGGGAACTGACGATCAGAATCGGCTTTGCGGCGGGCAGGAGTTCCGGCAGGCGTGCGGCGCTGTTTTCGCCCGACAGAATCAGGCCGGGCAGACGGATCTCGGAGTTCATTTGATTTCATCCTTCCGGGTCAGATGGTTCAGAAGCAGCTGCGCCGCCCGGGTTTCCGCGGCGCGCCGTCCCGCGGCCCGGCCGATGGCGACGAATTCGCGCAGACGGACTTCCACTTCATAAGTGGGC
>CASFXO010000109.1 GCA_949298665.1 uncultured Lentisphaeria bacterium | reverse complement strand
TGTTTCCGGTTCCGGTCGGCCTTGTACATGGCCTGAAGCTGGGGCAGCGTGACGTGAGATTCATCAACGACGGTCAGAAAATCGTCCGGAAAAAAGTCAAGCAGGCAATACGGCCGACTGCCCGGGGAACGGTTGGAGAGATAAACCGAATAATTTTCAATGCCGCTGCAATAGCCGATTTCCCGCATCATTTCCAGATCGTAGGTCACGCGCTGGTAGAGGCGCTGCGCCTCCACCAGTCGGCCCGCCTGTTCGAATTCGGCGACGCGTGCGCGCATTTCCGCGGTGATGCCCGCGGCGGCGGCTTCGATACGCTCCTGAGGCAGCACGAAATGACGGCACGGGAAAAGCGTCACTTTGCGCGGGCGGGTTTTGATCGCGCCGTTGACGGCGTTCCGGCGCTCCAGGGATTCGATCTCGTCACCCCAGAAGGTGATGCGGATGAAGTCGTCCCGCTGCGGTTCATATACATCCACGGAGTCGCCGCGCACCCGGAACTGTCCTTTTTCCGGGGCGGTGTCGTTGCGTTCATACTGGATGTCCACCAGGCGGCGCAGCACTTCATCGCGCCCGACGGTGTCGCCGACCTCCAGCGCGACGCACATGTCGGCGTAGTCGTCCGGAGACCCCAGCCCGTAGATGCAGGAGACGCTGGCGACGATGATTACGTCGCGGCGTTCCACGAGACTGGCGGTGGCGGAGAGGCGGAGTTTTTCGATGTTCTCGTTGATGGAGGCGTCCTTGGCGATGTAGGTATCCGTTTGCGGGATATAGGATTCCGGCAGATAATAGTCGTAGTAGCTGATGAAATACTCCACCGCGTTCTCAGGGAAAAATCCTTTAAATTCACTGAAGAGCTGGGCGGCCAGCGTCTTGTTGTGCGACAAGACCAGCACCGGCCGGTCCAGCTGCGCGATGACGTTGGCCAGCGTGAAGGTTTTGCCGGAACCGGTTACCCCGAGCAGAATCTGTTCTTTCCGGCCGGCCCGCAGCTGGCGGAGCAGCGTTTTGATGGCCTCCGGTTGATCCCCGGCCGGTTGATAGTTGGAATGCAGCTGAAACAGTCCCATCGAATCGACTCAGACTTCCAGCTCCATGCCGTCGAATCCCACCTCGATGGCGTGCGGTGCAAAGTATTCGACCAGCCGTTCGTGAATGGTATTCCCGTTGTGGCTGAAATGGTTGGCAATTACCCGCGCGTCGGCGGCCAGCAGACCGCGCCGCCGCAGTTCATCGCGGAACCGCACCATGGCCGCCACCCCCATGTGCCCCTGATCGTGTTCGGCGAAATTCAGCGCCATGGTCGTGTCGATTACTGCGGCATCGATGGTCCGGTCCCGGAGCAGGTCGAAGGCTTCCGGTTTCCAGAAGCCGGTGTCGTTGGCGATCAACAGCGTGCGGCCGCCGCGCCGGAAGAGGAAATTCAGCGGATCCAATTCGACGGCATGGGTGGCGGGGATGGCCGTGATTTCCAGATTCCCGTCGGTAACCCGGTCTCCCGGGGAAAGCAGTCGGAAATCGCAATGCAGCTCCGCCAGAGAGGAATGGCTTTTTTCCGCCAGAAAGCGTTCCAGCAGGTCACAGGTCGGTCGGGAGCCGAAGAGCGTGAGATTGCGGGTGACCCGGCTGAATCCCGGTTGCCGCCAGGAAAGATCCACCGGATTGCAGTGATCGGAGTGGGCGTGCGTGAAAAACACCCGGTCGATTCGGGTCAGATCCACGCCGAAGGCAACGGTTTGCCAGAAGGCGTCCGGACCGAAATCCACCAGCGTGTCCGTATCGATCCGGTAGGCGGTCCGGCGACGGACATCTTTGCCGCCGTGCTGCCGGGCGTAAGCACAGACTTCGCATTCACACCAGAGGGCGGGGACCGCTTCCGCCGCGGCGGAGCCGAGAATTGTCAGTTTCATGATATCGTACCCTTTAAAAAAACGGATTCCGGTGATAAATTACATGGCAATTTCAACAAATTCAAGACTCACGGGATGGAACTTATGCACAGGATGCAAGCATGTCTGAAATGCGTTCGCTGCGGACGCGATTATGAACTGGATCGGCCCCGTTACCTCTGCGACTGCGGGGGAACGCTGGATCTGCACCGGGAGCTTTCCGGCGTGGACGGAGCGGAGTTGAAGGCGCTCTGGGAATCCCGCTGGGGGGCGAAGCGCGGCGTGGACGCTTCCGGAGTGTGGCGCTACCGGGAGCTGATTTTCGACCTGCCGCCGGAAGCGATCGTGACCCGGCAGGAGGGCAATACCCGGCTCTATCCGGCCGGAAAGGCCGGAGAATACGCCGGGTTGAAACACTTTCTGCTGAAGCACGAGGGGGAAAACCCGACCGGCAGCTTCAAGGACCGCGGGATGACCTGCGGCGTGACCGCGGCGAAATACTATCATGCCCGGAACGTCGCCTGTGCCAGCACCGGCAATACCAGTGCCAGCATGGCCTCCTACGCGGCGGTCTGCGGCATGAATTCGGTGATTTTCATTCCCGAGGGGAAGATCGCGTACGGCAAGCTGGCGCAGGCTCTGGCCTTCGGCGGACGGACGTTGCAGATCCGCGGCAATTTCGATGATGCGATGGCGCTGGTGCAGGAGGTGTGCCGGGAGCTGCACATTTATCTGCTCAATTCGATCAATCCTTTCCGGATCGAAGGCCAGAAGGCGATTGGATTTGAAATTCTGCAGCAGCTGGACTGGAAGGTGCCGGACTGGTTCGTCATTCCCGGCGGCAACCTCGGCAACAACAGCGCTCTGAGCAAAGGGCTGGAAGAGCTGTATCAGCTGGGGATCATCGACCGGATCCCGCGGATTGCGGTGATTCAGGCGGAAGGCGCGGCGCCGCTGGCGCACATGTGGAAACAGCATACGCCGTTCGAACCCGTCCGCAATCCCGAGACCATCGCGACCGCGATCAAGATCGGCAATCCGGTCTCCTGGGAAAAATCCCTGCGCGGCCTGAAATGGTCGAACGGCGTGGTCGAAAGCGTTTCCGAACAGGAAATCATGGATGCCAAAGCCATGGTGGACGCCGCCGGCATCGGTGCGGAACCCGCCTCCTGCTGCTCGGTGGCCGGAGCGAAAAAACTCGTGGATGCCGGTGTGATCGATCCGGACGCCACCGTCGTCGGCATTCTGACCGGCAACGTTCTGAAAGATCCCGATGCCGTGATCGGTTATCATAAGGATGAGCTGGGACACCTCGGCATCCGGGGCACGTATGCCAACCGGCCGCGGGTGATCGACCCGACGCTGGATGCCGTCCGCGCCGCGTTGAATCTGTAAAGCGACAGGCGCGGAAAGGAGTTTTGGTGCATGCTGGACACCGTGTCGGTCGCGTTGCCGGAGAACGGCTATGACATTCTGATCGGTCCCCTGTCCGAAACCGCGGCCCGGCTCCGAACGCTGGCGGCGGGACGGCGGGTGCTGGCGGTGGCCGATACCCATACGATCCGCATTCTGCCGGGGAGGACCGCGCCGTTTTTCGCTGCCGGGGACGGCGGGGAATTCGTGTTCCCGGCCGGCGAGGCGTCGAAGACGTTTGCCACCGCTGCCGCCATCTGCGCCGCTGCCGCCCGGCAGGGATGCGACCGGCGTTCGCTCTTTGTGGCCCTGGGGGGCGGGGTGGTCGGAGACCTGACCGGGTTTGCGGCGGCGATCTACATGCGGGGCGTGGATTTCGTTCAGGTGCCGACTTCGCTGCTGGCCATGGTGGATTCCTCGGTCGGGGGCAAGACCGGCGTGGATCTGCCGGAGGGGAAGAATCTGGCGGGCGCCTTTCATCAGCCGCGTCTGGTACTGATCGACCCGGCGTTTCTCCGGACGTTGCCGATGCGGGAACGGGTCGGTGCGCTGGCGGAGGTGATCAAGTACGGCGTCATTCTGGACGGCACGTTTTTCGCGTTTCTGGAACAGCATGCCGCCGGGCTGACGGCGGAGGCGGCGGATCCGGAGTTGTTCGGCCGGATCATCCGCCGCTGTTGCGAACTGAAAGCCGCCGTTGTCGTCGAGGATGAACAGGAGCACGGCCGGCGTGCCCTGCTCAATTACGGGCATACCTTCGGGCACGCGGTGGAGTTGCTTTCCGACTTTTCACTGAGTCACGGGGAATCCGTGGCCATCGGGATGGCGATTGCGGGACGACTGGCCGCCGCCGCCGGGTTCTGGAGCCGTGAAGAGGAATTACGGCAGAACGCCCTGCTGAGCGCAGTGGGGTTGCCGGTGCGACTGCCCCGGCGGTATGACGCCGCCGCCATGCTGGAGGTCATGCGGCACGATAAGAAGTGCCGGGACGGGCGGGTGGTCGTCGTGTTGCCGTGCGGCATCGGAGCGTCGCAGGTGGTCCCGGATCTCGAACCGGAACGGCTGCTGGAAGCAATGGAACAGTGTTATGACTGAGCGTGAGGCCTGCATTATTTTCAACATGATTTCCGGCATCGGCCATGCCAAATACCGGGCGTTGTGCGAGCACTTCGGCTCCGGCGCGGCGGCGCTGGAACAGCCGGAAGAGGCGTTGCGCGAGGTTCCCGGGATCGGACCGCAACTGGCGGGCAGGGTGGCGGATTTCCGGCGGGAAGTCGACTGGCAGGAGGAGGTGGAATTCGCCGAACGCGGCGGGGTGCGGATTCTGACGCTGGCCGACGAAGCGTATCCGGGCATTCTCCGGGAGTTGTATGATCCGCCGCTGGTGCTGTACGTCCGGGGCGTGCTGCCCGAGTTCGGCGTCGGGCGGGCGCTGGCGGTGGTCGGTTCGCGGCGCATGTCGCGTTACGGCGCCGAAACGACCGCGATGCTGACGGCGGACGCGGTGGCGGCGGGGATGGTGATCATCT
>CASFXO010000108.1 GCA_949298665.1 uncultured Lentisphaeria bacterium | reverse complement strand
CTCAAGGACGCAATGAACGAGGCGATCCGCGACTGGACGGCGACGGCGGAAAACACCTTTTACGTGATCGGTACGGTGGCCGGTCCCCATCCTTATCCGCGCATCGTACGGGATTTCCAGTCGGTCATCGGGAGCGAGACGCGGCGGCAGTGTCTGGAAAAAATCGGCAAACTCCCGGACGAAGTGATCGCCTGTGTCGGCGGCGGCAGCAACGCGCTGGGCATGTTTGCCGGATTTCTGGACGATGCGTCGGTCAGACTCACCGGCGTGGAGGCGGGCGGCGAGGGGCTGGAAACCGGACGCCACGCGGCCAGCATCAACGGCGGGCGCGTCGGCGTGCTGCACGGCAGTAAATGTTATCTGCTGCAGGACCGGGACGGACAGATTCTGGAGACGCATTCGGTTTCGGCGGGACTGGACTATCCCGGAGTCGGTCCGGAACACTGCCTGCTGGCGGATACGAAACGGGCGTATTACACGACGGTGAACGACGAGGAGGCGGTGCGGGCATTCGAACTGTTGTCCCGACTGGAAGGGATCATTCCGGCACTGGAGTCGTCCCATGCGGTGGCGCAGGCGCTCCGGACGGCCGGAGCGTATTCCCCGGAAGCCGTGATCGTCGTCAATCTTTCCGGACGCGGCGACAAGGATATGGACAGTGTCCGGCGCTACCGGGAAACCCATCCCGGAAAATAAGAGCAGAAACAACAGGAAGGAACAACCACCATGGATCGCATGGAAGGAATTTTTGAACGCTGTCGGAAAGAGGGACGTCCGGCGCTGACGGTATTTGCCACCTGCGGCTGCCCGTCTCCGGAAGAGAGCGGGGAACTGATGGCGGAGATCATTGCGCGGGGAGCGGATATTCTGGAGATCGGCGTGCCGTTTTCCGACCCGATGGCGGACGGGGCGGTGATTCAGCGCGCTTCGGATCTGGCGCTCCGCCAGGGGATGACGCTGGAGAAGGTATTGGAAACGGTCGGCCGGATCCGGGAACGGCATCCGGAAACCGGACTCATTCTCTTCAGCTATTTCAACGTCCTGCTGCAGTACGGGCTGGAGCGGTTAACCGAACGTCTTGCCGGGCTGGATGTGGACGGCGTTCTCGTCGTGGATCTGCCGTTTGAGGAGCGCGATGAACTGCTGCCGCTCTGCCGGGCGCACGATCTGCATTTGATCAATCTGGTGTCGCCGGCCACGCCGCCGGAGCGGATGCGGCGGATTGTCGCGGACGCCACGGGATTTGTCTATTATGTGATGGTGCGCGGTGTCACCGGCGCGCGCGACGGCTTGCCGCCGGAACTGGCGGACAATCTGACCCGGTTGCGCGCGGTCAGTCCGGTACCGGTGGCGGCGGGGTTCGGGATCGCTTCGGGTGAGGCGGCCCGCGCGGTCGGTCGCTATGCGGACGGTGTGATTGTCGGTTCGGCCGCCATGCGGCCTGCGGTTTCCGGGCGGCCTTTTCCTGAAATCCGCCGGGCGGTAGGGGATCTGGTCGCCTCTCTGCGGTGAAAAAAAGAGGACGGAAGAACGGTTCACCGTTCGATGACATGGTCCGAAAGCCGTCTCACGGCGGCCGCAACCAGCTGAAATATCATCGTGTCCCGGAAAAAAAGAACGGGAGAAACGGGGAAAAACACTTGCTTCCCGGAGGAGCCGAGGCTATCTTAAACCGGAGGGAACAACAGGATTGAGTTGAGGTGGACCATGGATTTGCTTTTGCGACCGCTGAGTCTGGGCGGGGCGGGGCTCCGGGGACAGATCGGTACCGGCCTGACGCCGGAGGCGGTGATGAATTTCGCCTCCGCTTTCGGGACGCTTCATGCCGGGCGCGGCGTCCTGCTCGGGACCGATACGCGGCCGTCGTCGCAGATGTTGCGCCAGGCGGTGATCGCCGCGCTCTGCGGCTGCGGCTGCCGGGTGATCGACGGCGGTGTGATGCATGCGGGAATGATGCACATGCTGATTCCCCATCTCGGACTGGACGGCGGACTGTTGATTACCGGCGGGCATCAGGCGGCGGGGTGGAATGCGGTCATTCCGATGGATGCGGAGGGGGCGTACTACGATGATCTGCGGCGCCGGGAACTTTTCGATCTCTACCACGGGAAACGTTTTTGCGAGGCCGGTTATGATCAGGTCGGGTCGGTGGAACCGCTGCCGGAACGGGCGGAGCGGGCTTATTGGGAATCCGTGGAACGAGCGGTGGATTCCAGTGCGATTCACCGGGCCGGGTTGACTTTGATCGGAGATTTCTGCAACGGCGCCGGGGGGGGGATGGCGGCGAAATTCGCGTCGCTGTTCGGCGTGCGTCTGATCGCGGTCAACGATTCCCCGGCAGGCATTCTGCCGCGCGATCCGGAGCCGCGGCCGCGCAGCGAATCGCCGATCCGCGCGGTCATAGAACCGCTGGGGGCGGCGGCGGGGCTGGTGTTCAACAGTGACATGAGCCGGATGGGCATCCTGACCGACGGCGGGGAACCGCTTTCGGAAGAGATGACGTTTCCGCTGGCGGCGGATTATCTGTTGGAAAAGTGGGGGGCCGGCGCCGTGGTCGTCGGTAACTGCTGCAGCAGCCGGACGCTGGACGACGTGGTCCGGCGCCGGGGCGGTTTGCTGGAAAAGGTCAAGGTCGGGCAGGCTCAGGTGATCGCCGGGATGAAACGACTGGATGCCGCGCTGGGCGGTGAAGGCAGCGGTGCCTTCACCTTCGGTACATTGCGGGGATTTGACGGATTTCTGATGGCGGCGCTGCTGCTGGAAATGATCGCGGTGCGTGGTCAGCCGCTGAGCATGCAGCTGCGGAATCTGCCGCGCTATCATATCGTCAAGAAAACCATTCCCTGCCGGTCGTCCCACGGTTACGCTCTGTTGCGCCGGGTGAAGGGACGGTTCGGGGATGCGAAGGTCAGTGAGATCGACGGATTGCGGTTCGACTGGGAGGACGGCTGGCTGAGTCTGCGGCTTTCGTCGACGGAACCGGTGATCCGGCTGATTTCGGAGTCGAAACGCAAAGGCACGGCGCAGGAACGGGCCTGGCAGGCACGGTCCCTGCTGGAAAATCGGGTGGGAAAATGAATCGGAACGGCGGTTTTCTGAAGTTTTCCGAAAGCGGTGTGCGCGGTGTGGTCGGAGAAGGTTTGACCCCGCGCCTGGTGGCGGATCTGGCGACCGCTTTCGGCCTCTATCAGGGCGGTGGCCGGGTGGTGATCGGACGCGATACCCGACCCACCGGCGAGATGCTGGAACATGCCGCGGTGGCGGGACTGCTGGCGGCCGGGTGTCAGGTGATCCGCCTCGGCGTGGCGCCGACGCCGACGGTGCAGTTGATGGTGCGGGAGCTGGACGCGGTCGGCGGCATCGCCGTTACCGCCAGCCATAATCCGGTGGAGTGGAACGCGTTGAAGTTTGTCGGCAGCGGCGGAACGTTTCTGGATGCGACCGAAGCGTCGGAGTTGTTCGACGTCTACAGTCAGGGCGGTTACGAATACGCGCCGGAGACCGAGCTGCGGGAAGTCAGCCATTATGCGCGGGCGTTTTCCGACCATTCCCGGAAGATCTTTCAGGCCGTGGACGCGGGAACGATCCGGAACCGGCGGCTGAAAGTGGCCGTGGATTGCTGCAACGGGGTCGGTGCGCTGTATTCCCGGGGGTTTCTGGAGAGGCTGGGATGCGAGGTCTTGACGTTGAACGACACGCCGGACGGGTTGTTCCGGCGTGCGCCGGAGCCGCTGCCGGAACATCTGGGAGAACTGGCCGAACTGGTGCGCCGGGAGCGGTGCGACATCGGTTTTGCCCAGGATCCGGACGGGGACCGACTGACGCTGGTGGACAATACCGGACGGGCGTTGAGCCCGCAGCTGACGGTGGCGCTGGCGCTGGAACATATTCTGGAAGCCTATCCCGGACCGGTCGCGGTCAATCTGCAGACCACCCATCTGGTGGACCGGATCGTGGCGGAATGTGGTGGCGAGATTTTTTATTCGAAGGTCGGCGAAATCAACGTGATTCAGCGCATGCGCGAATGCGGCGCGGCGATCGGCGGGGAAGGAAATTGCGGGGGGATCATCTGGCGCCGGGTGCATCCGGGACGGGACAGCTTTTCCGGGATGGCGATCATGCTGGAGATGCTGGCGCTTTCCGGTGAAAAGTTGTCGGACATCGTGGACAGTCTGCCGCCGTGCTGCAACCGGTCGCTGCGGTTTGACGCCTCGCCGCTGGAGGCGCGACGGGTGGTGGAGACGCTCTGCCGCCGGTATGAGGCGGAGCGTCCGCTGACTTTCGACGGATTCCGGCTCAACCGGCCCGACGGTTGGGTGCTGGTGCGCTCGTCCAACACCGAGCGTATTCTGCGGCTCAACGTCGAAAGTGAAATGGAAGCGGAAACGGACGCGCTCCTGGCGCGTTTCGCCGATGAGATCAAGGAGATTCTGAAAGAGACGCCATGAAGCGGAAACCGAAGTTTTATATTTTCGACATGGATCATACGCTGATCGACGCGGATTGCGACGTCACCTGGAAGCACTACGGTGTCGCCGCCGGAATCGCTCCGGCGGATGCGCTGGAGCGCGCGGACGAGTTTTATCGACAGTATCAGGCCGGGACGCTGGATTCCGAGGCGTTCATGCAATTCCAGTTCCGCGAATTCATCGGTGAATCGCAAGCGGCGATGGAAAAGCACGCGCTTGCACACTTCGAGCAGTTCATCCGTCCCCGGTGTTATCCCGCCGCACGGTTGCTGGTGGCATCTCTGCTGAAGAGTGGAGCGTCGGTGGCGATTTTGACTTCGACCAATACCACGCTGGCGCGGCCGGTGGCTGATTTTTTCGGGATCCGGGAGGTGATGGGAACCACGCTGGAACTGGCGGACGGGCGTTATACCGGACGGATCGTCGGGGCCTACACCGTCGGTGCCGCAAAAATCGCTCCGGCGGAGGATTTCGCGCGGCGGTGCGGCGGCACCCTGGCGGATCTGGCCTATTACGGGGACAGCGTCAACGATGTGAACCTGCTGGAAAGGGTCGGTTTCCCCGTGGCGGCCAATCCCGACGACACGTTGCGGCAAACGGCCGTGGAACGGAATTGGCCCGTGGTCGATTTCGGATCGCTCTGATCCGGCGCATCCAGGGTGCCCGGGCACATGCTGTTCGAACACGGGGCGACGATGCCGAGCGATGGACGCAAAGAAAAAAAGGAGAAAAAACGGAATTCCGGAAAATATAACCCTCTACCCGGACGTTTCCCTGACAGGAATGTTCTCCGGAGGAGCGCCGGCAGGCGGAGGCGGAGGCAGGAACGTGGGTAGAGGAGTGAAGATGAAGAGGCGTATTTTCTGGTCTGCGGCGGCAGCGGCCGTCGGTCTGTTTTTCTTTCCCTGGAATGCGTGGGCATATCTGGATCCCGGCGCGGGGAGCATGGCGATCCAGGCATTGGCCGCGGCGGTTTTCACGGTGGCGGTGTTTTTCCGGCAGATCCGGGGCTGGATCTGTTCCCTTTTCCGGAAGGGCAGCCGTCATGGTAAGCTCTGAAGTCACGCCGCAATGTCTCTCCTTTCGGGATCCCGCCGGAGGGGCGGTGCGGATCGGGGATGCCTTCTACCGCCGGATCACCGCCGCCGGCCGGGAGGACTGGCGCCGGTTCAACGACTCCGGGCTGGCCGGGGAACTGGTGGCGGACGGTCTGTTGCTGCCTTTCGGAGAAGCGGTGAAGCAGCCGTCCGGCGACTGGCTGGCGCCGGTGGAAACGCTGGAGTTCGTCTCCTATTCCCACGAATGGGCGTTCGGGCAGTTCCGGGACGCCGCGGTGCTGACGCTGGAGCTGCTGCTGCGGGCGCTGGAGCGCGGCATGACGCTCAAGGACGCCTCTTCCTGCAATGTGCAGCGCCACCGGGGCCGGACGGTATTCGTGGACCACGGTTCCTTCACCGTTTATCGCGAAGGAGAAGTGTGGGCGGGGTATCGTCAGTTCGTCTCCCATTTTCTCGGGCCGCTGCTGCTGATGGCCCGGGGGGATCGGCGGCATCAGTTGCAACTGCGCAATTTCCCGGACGGTCTGCCGCTGGATTATGTGGCACGGGCGTTGCCGCGGCGCAACCTGTTCTCATTGCAGGCACTGGTGCATATTTACGGACACGCATGGTTTCAAAAGCGATTGCAGGATACCACCGATCTGCGGCCGCCGGAGATCCGGCCGCTGCCGCGGAAGCGCTTTCAGACGCTGCTGCTTTCGCTGCGGGAGTTTCTGGCGGGATTGAAGTCTCCCGCCGAGTCCGGAGAATGGAGCGACTATTACGATCACACCAGTTATTCCGAGGCGTCGTTTCTGGACAAACAGCGGATTGTCCGCGAATTGTGCCGGGAACTGGCGCCGCGCCGGGTGGTCGATCTGGGCGCGAATACCGGGGTATTTTCCCGGATTGCCGCCGAGGAGTCCGAAGTGGTGATCGCCGCGGACGTGGATTTTCCGGCGGTGGACCGGTTGTACGGGCAGCTGCGGGGGAGCGTTGACGGCGCGCGGATTTATCCGCTGCAGCAGGATTTGTGCTGTCCGTCGCCGGGGTTCGGAGTATTGAACCGGGAACGGCTGCCGTTTCTGGAGCGGGCCCGGGCGGATCTGGCGCTGGGACTGGCGCTGGTGCATCACCTGGCGATCGGCAGCAACTGGCCGCTGCCGCTGGTGGGGGCGTTGTTTGCGGAGCTGGCGCCGGCGGCGGTAGTGGAATTTGTGCCGAAGTCGGACATTCAGGTGAGACGGCTGTTGCGGACTCGTCCGGACATTTTTCCGGAATATGGAAGAGCGGGGCTGCTGGCGGCGTTCGGACGGTATTACCGTCGGGTGAAGGCGTTTCCGATCGCGGGTTCGGACCGGGAGATCTTTCTGTTTGACGGGAGGATCCAATGACGGGGATGCGCCGGGTGAAAGAATGGTGGCGGCGGATTCCGTCCCGGGTGTGGTCTGCGGCGGGCGGCGGGGCGCTGGTGGCGGGATCGCTGCTGCTGCCGGGGATCGACCTGTACTGCTGTAATGCGGGGGAGCTGAATTTCCGACTGAGTGAATTTCTGCCGTTTTTACTCGGTTTGACGGTTTTGCTGGCGCTGCTGCTGACGATGCTGCAACTGGTGTTCCGGCGTTTTTTCACGGTGGTGAATGCGGGGATGATCGGGATCGGATTGCTGATCTGGGTGCAGACGACGTTTCTGATGAATGATTTCGGCGTGGTGGACGGCGCGATGCCGGACTGGGAAGGGCTGGAATTTTTCGTGGTGCTGGAACTGATCGTTCTGGTGGCGGTGTTCGCGGCGGTGGTCTGGCAGCGGCGCCGGTGTTCGGCCCATGGCGCACAGATTGCGTTGGTGGTGCTGTCGGCCCAGCTGGTGCCGGTGGGGGTGCACCTGAAGCAGAGTTATGCCGAGGAATACAGCAATCACTCATACAGTCTGGACAGTCGGGACATGTTCCGTTTTGCACGGCGTGACAACGTGGTGTTGATCCTGATGGATGCCGTGGGACGGGAGGTGTTTCAGCGGGTTCTGGAGTCGCATCCGGACGTTGAAGAAATCTTTCAGGATTTCAGCTGTTTCATCCGTACGGTCAGTCCGACGCCGCTGACGCGCTTTGCGGTTCCGGGATTGCTCACCGGGATGACTTACGACGGAAATTATGTCGATGCCGCCAATGAGGAACACAATGCGTTTCTGCGGAAGTCGGCTTTTTCTCCGGGGTCGCTGTGGCGGACTCTGGGGGCGGCCGGATACCGGCGGGAGGCATATCCTTTTGTCGTACCGACGGTCTGGCTGGATCCGGCACTGGTGGATAATCTGGAGCCATGGAAAAGGGAATCGGTTTCGTTGCGTCCCTGGCTGGAATTATGGAATCTGCGGTGCATGCCGCTGATTCTGAAACCGTGGGCTCATCGGCGGGCACAGCAGATCTTGAGCGACTATGGAATGCCGGATGAGGCTGCCGTGGCGCGCGGTCGGTATCTGCCCCGGGATCTGCATCTGTTACGGCGGATGCGGGAGGAAAGCGTGACGGGGGACCGGGACAAGGTCTTCAAATATCTCCATTTTCAGGGTGCGCATGTGCCGTTGACGCTGGATGGAGAGATGAATCCGGTGCCGGAAGGAAGTATGCCGCTGGAGGAACAGGTGGAGGGCGTGCTGCGGATTTTCGGTGAACTGATGCGAATTCTGAAGGAGCTTGGCGTTTACGATGACGCGTTGATCGTGATTGCGGGAGATCATTCCGAGAGATATGGGGCGGATACCGTGACGTTGATCAAACGGCGCGGCGAAACCGGAGACCGGATGCGCATGATTCATCATGCGGTGTTTCTGCCCGAACTGGCGGAAACCATTCGGCGTCTGGCGCTTGACGAAGGGGAAGCCGGGACCATTTACGACGAAAACCGCCCCGGACAGGAGGCCCGCTGGCGGGAAGTGGCGGCGCACCGCCGGTCGACGGCGGTTGTTGCGCCGGAGAATTGGGAGCCGGCGTCTCCGGAAATGTCCGAAATTCCGGCTTTGCCGGCGTTGAACCGCCGGTTTCTCAACGGATACGGCGAGCGGGACGGAGAACGGTTGCTGCTGATCGTACACGATTTACCGCTGGAGGAACTGTTCCGCGAGGAATCGGCGGCGCCGGAGATGGTTCTGGGGGATCCCTGTACCGGCAAGGCGCTGTATCACAGTCGCCTGAAAAAGGTAAAAACAAAGGCGCAGACGACGTCGCCGATCTGTTTTCTTACGTCGTTCGCGGAGGTGCCGGACGGAGTTTATCGCTGCCATCTGCGGGTGACGGACTGGAACGGAGAGCTGTCGGCCCAATATTTTCTGTCCAGCCTGATTCAGATTGCCGAGGGGCGGTGGAAACTGATCGGGAAGACACCGCCGGTACCGCCCGCCCGGCTGAAAATCGGAGACGACATCCGGTTGCGCGGTGATCGTTTCTGGCCGCAGCTGGATCTGGTCCGGGTGGGAAATCAGGATTTCGATCAGTTTGATTTTTATCCGCGCAGCCGCCTGACTCTGCGGCTGCCGGAATACGACGGCGCGCTCCGTCTGATTTTCACTGTGGCTTATGGTCGATTCGGCTTGACGTCGGTCCATCCCGGAGCAGCCGGGGTGAGTTTTCCGCCGTGGGAATTGAAGCCGATGGAGATGGATCAGGAATTTTCACTGGTGATTCCGGCGGAAGTGGTGCGGCGCGGCGAATTGACGCTGCGTTTTCAGATTCAAATGTCCAAGGCGGTGCGGCCTTATTTCAGTGTGTCCCGGATCCGGGTGGAAGCGGTGCCGTGAGACCGCGGGAACGCTCAGGAGCAAACTTTTTTTTAAAAAAAAAGAGGGAAACAGAATATTCATCTTTGCAAAAAAGCGATCCGGGAATATATTGCGAAACGAATCTTTTTTTCGGGGGAAAGTAAAAAGGAGTTCCGAAACCATGCGTTTGAAAGGGTTGTCAATGGCGGGTACCGCGTTGCTGGTCGGCTGGTGCGCGGGATGCGCCGGATCAAAAGGAGGAGGTGCTTCCGTGGATGCTTTGAAATCGATTTCGTCGCCGGCGGAGCAGGTTGCCTGTGCCGGGAAGCCCATGCTGCCGGCCAAACCGCAGCGGATCACCGTCAGTCTGGTGGCGCCTTTCGCCGTTCAGGAAGATCTGCACGGGGAAGAAGCGCTGGAATTCATGAAGAATTTCTGGGCCAGGGCGCTGGAGCCGGTGCTGCCGAGCCGTCCGGACCTGATCGTGTTGCCGGAGGCGTGTGACCGCTTTCCGATGCATACGATGGAAGAGCGGTTCCGGTGGTATGAGTATCGGGGCGACCAGATGCGGGATTTTTTCCGGGACATTGCCCGGAAGCACCATTGCTACATTGCTTATTCCGCCGCGCGCCGGATGTCGGACGGAAGTTACCGCAACTCCACCCAGCTGATCGGCCGGGACGGTGAGATCGTCGGCATCTACAACAAGAATCACCTGGTACCGGCGGAGACCACCGAGGGCAAAATCCTCTGCGGCAAGGATGCGCCGGTTTTCGAAACGGATTTCGGCCGGGTGGCCATGGCGATCTGTTTTGACCTCAACTTCGACGAACTGTTGCGCAAGTATGCGGCCCAGCGGCCGAACCTGATCATTTTCTCCTCCATGTATCACGGCGGCCTGATGCAGAGTTACTGGGCCTACCAGTGCCGCAGTTATTTCGTCGGCGCGTTCGCCTACGAAAGCACGGTGGTCAATCCGGTGGGAACGACGATCGCACGCAGCACCAATTACTATCAGACCGTCACCACGACGATCAATCTGGATTACCAGGTGGTGCATCTGGATGAAAACTGGGAAAAACTGGTGGCGCTCAAGAAAAAATACGGCCCCGGCGTCACCGTGTTCGATCCCGGATTCGTCGGCGCGGTGCTGGTGACTTCGGAACTGCCCGATGTCAGCGCCAAACAGATGATCCAGGAATTCCAGATGGAAACCTGGGACGAATATTATGACCGGAGCATGCGCCATCGCCATACCCCGGGCAATATGGAGCCGTGAGACGACGGCCGGCGGCGACACGGGTAAAACGGGAACCCGCCCGTTTTCCCGTGGCCCCGGCGGCGTCCGGTGGCGCGTCTTTCGTAAAGTAAGGAATCCGTTATGAGCATCATGGATAAAATCGACCGGCAGATTCTGGAGATTCTGCAGCAGGACGGGAAGGTTTCCAATGCGGAGATTTCCCGGCGGCTCGGCATGGTTCCGTCGGCGGTGCTGGAACGGGTGCGCCGACTGGAGCGGTCCGGCTGCATCGAACGCTATGAGGTGCGGTTGAATCCGCGGCAGCTGGGATTGAAGTTGACCGTATTGGTCGCGCTGGATACCGTTGAACCGGTCAACCAGCATGCCGTGGCCGATGCTCTGTCCGGATTTCCGGAAATTCAGGAAATTCACGAGGTGGCCGGCAGCAGCGATTATATTCTGAAGATCCGGGTGGCCGACACCGACGAATTATCCCATGTCATGCGGCGGATCGGTGCCTTGCCGGAGGTGCGACGGGCCCGTACCACTTTGATTTTGAATACCTACAAGGAAACCTCGTCAGTGCGGCTCAAGCCGCTGTAGGCGATTTTCAGCGACCGACCTGAAAGGGCAGCCGGACATCGGTCCCGGGACGGGGGGCATGTTGTTCGTGCCAGGTGCCGGGTATCCAGTTCCGGTGGCGGTCCAGCATGACTTCATAACTGCCGGGGGCACCGGCCAGAATGGCGTCGAATTCTTTTTCCGCGCCGGAAATGCCTCTCTGGCGACCGTTTTCGAGGCGGACTTCCCCCAGGGACTCCCGCAGTTCCGGCGACAGGTTGACCCGGATGCGTTCGAGGCGGGGACGGATTTCCAGAATCCGGCAGTTGGCGTTCCATTTTTCCAGCGCCAGAATCTGGGACGGGGTCAGTCCGCGCTTCCATGGGGTTTCCCGATCCGGCGGCGGCTCGGGCAGCGGTTTCAGCCATTGTTCCAGTTGTTGTCGGATTTCCGGGGTGAGTTCTTCGTCGCGGACCAGGCAATACAGATCGAAATATCGCTCCGACCAGGCCAGAGGGACTCCGTCCCGGTCCAGCAGGCGGGCGCGGGGCGCATAGTATTCGGCGCGATGCAGCGCCAGTTTCCGGCCCAGCTCCAGGTATTTTTGCCGTTCCGGGCCGGCCAGTGTAAAGTTCATCGCCAGCGCCGCCGCCAGCCAGGCCCCCAGCAGCAAGCTCAGAACGAGACAGCGTTTGCGGAAAGCGCGGCAGTCATTTCCGTTCTTTGTACCGAATTCAGGCATGGTGCCTCCGTTTCAACGGCGGAATTCCGCATTGCATTTCAAGAGAAGACAGCAGATGGAAGCCGGCAGAAACAAGCGCCATCATGGCGGAGTACCGGGCATGCCGGGACGACGGGAGCGGATTTCCTCTGCAACCGATGGCGGAAGTCATGGCAATGCATCCGGCCGGGAGCCGGCAAGTTCCCGCAGATGCTGCAGCAGCAGCGGATAGTTTATCGGGCGCTGCAGCACCCGTACTCCGGGGAAAAGCGACAGATGCCGCCGATATTGTTCCAGTTGATCGTTGACCAGCACGAAAACAGCCGTCTGCGCGGCGACGGCATCGGCGAGAAATTTCTCCAGCTCCGGCGTGCGGGCATGGAATCCGGAGGCTCCCGGAGCGATCAGAACGGTATCGTATTCCGCCGCCGGCGGATATTCCGTCAGGCGATCCGGCGGTGCCAGCACCCGGACCTCCGTATCCGGCAGCAGGGCGCGCAGAATGACGGCGAAATCCCGGTCCGCATCCAGCAGAAGCAGACGGCGCGGCTCTCTCAGGGAGGCGCCGTGGGTCTGCGGCGTCCGCCGTGATGCCGGAGAGGTGTCGGCAAAGCGGATGGAACCGGCGCCGGAGGCGGTGCGCTGCGGCAGGGCGGCCTCTTCCAGCACCAGACACAATCCGGCGTCGCCTTCCTCATGCACTTCCAGTCGCCCGTTGAGGTTTACGGCCTGAGTTTCGACGAACAGAAGCCCCAGGATTACCCGTTCCGGCGGGATGCCGCGTTGATGGCTGCGACGATAGGTGTGGAACCATTCCGCCAGCGGATTTTTTCGGGCAACCGGTCCGATTTCCCGGATTTTGAACAGGGTGTTGCGCTGGTGGTGTTCACAGGAAATCTCCACGGAGTTTCCCGGCGCGGCGGTATGGCCCACCGCCCGGATCAGAATGGTCAGCAGCTGGAACAGAAGCGCCCGGTCGGTTACCAGTTCCTCCGGGGCGTCGGAAGCAAAGCGTTTCACCAGTGTCACTTCCCGTTCCAGCAGATAACGGGCGTTGTATTCCGTCAGCTGACGGATCAACGAGGTGAGGTCGAACGGCACTTCCGTGTGCTCCCGATCGCCGATGGTGCCGAGTGCGCCGATGTCCAGCAGTCGCTCCAGCAGCCGTTCCGCGGTGTGGAGGTTGTGCCCGACGGCGGCGAGCCATTCCGCGCGTTCCGGTGCATCCGGACGGTTTTTCAGCAAATATTCATAGCCGGCAAGGACGTTCAGCGGTGTTCGCATGTCCGGGAGCATCCGGACGAGAATCTGGCTGCGCAGTTCCCCGTTTTCGTCTCCGGTGCGAAAGTGCTCTTCCTGCTGGCGGGTGCTGCGCAAACGGGTGTCCGCATTCTGCAGCCGGTCCCGCAGCAGATTCAGCGAGCGGGCGAAATCCGGCAGGGCACCATGGCGAGTTCCATCGTTTTTGAGCGGAGGAGGGTATTCTCCACGCACCAGTCGGTCGGTGAAGTGTTCCATCTCTTCCAAGGGCCGGATCAATCTCCGGTAGATGCGACGGCTGACAAGGAGTCCGCCCGCCGCCAGCCAGACGCCCAGAACGGCGGCGGCGGCGGGAAGCAGCTTGTTGTCCGGAAAGAAGCCCCACAGAAACAGCAGAATCACGCAGACCACGAACAGCAGCGCCAGAAACAGAACCAGACGGAAAAATCTCGCGGAAATCGTTCCGGGAGCATTGAACAGCAACCGTGTTTTTTTCATGTTGGGCGTCCTATTCGCCGGGTCAAAAAAGCCGAACCTGAAATAACATACACCGCCCCGGATTTTTTTCAACCGGCGGGGAGATTTTCCGGATCAGGATTCGGCGGGCGCGGCAACGTCCATCCGGCTTCATTCTGTTTTTTTTGAGGCGGGGAGTGCCGTGGCGTGCGGGGGCGGTCAAGCGGATCCCCTGCCGTCGTCGCGCGGCAGCAGCCGCGGCGCGAAAAAGTCAATGGCCCAGGCTCCCGCGGGCGCGGTCAGGACAATGGAGACGACGGCCATGGCCAGGACCAGCCGGCCGCAGGGCAGGTCCAGAGACAGCGGCACCGCTCCGATCGCGGCCTGAACCGTGGCCTTGGGCAGATAAGCCAGCATGCAGAACCCGCGTTCCTGCCGCGTAAGGGGGCTTCGCAACAACGAAGCGCACACGCCGGCAGCTCGGAACAGCAGCGCTCCCAGCACCACCGCCGCGATCCATGGTCCGGTCTGAAACACCAGCCGCAGATCCACGGTTGCGCCCACCAGCGCGAAGAGCAGGATTTCGGCGGGAATCCAGAGCCGGGCAAATTGCGCCGAAAGGCGTTCCGCAACGTCCGGATTGCCGCGCAGCAGAACAATGCCGACCATCATCACGGCGAGCAGTCCGGAGAAGGGCAGCGGCGTCTTTTTCTCGAAGGCCGTCAGCAGAAAGGCGACACTGAGCAGCAGCAGGACTTCTGCCACTCCGGACATGGGAAAGCGGCGGAACCAGCGCCCCAGCCCTCATCCGGCCATGGCCCCGCCCAGAATGCCGCACCCGACGGCGATCGGACCCCGGCCGAACGTTCCCGGCGTGACGGCGCCTCCGCCGGCCAGTGTGACGGCGGCGCTGAACAGGACAATGACCAGCACGTCGTCCAGGGAGGCCCCCGCCATCAGCAGCTGAGGCACGCTGTGGCGTGTTCCGTAGCCCTCCCGCATCAGATGCAGCATGCGCGGTACGATGACGGCGGGGGAGACGGCCGCCAGCACGGCCCCGGCCACGGCGGCTTCCGTAAGCGTGATCCCCAGCAGCGGCGGCGCCAGCAGCAGCACGCCGGTGATTTCGCACAACGCGGGTAGAAAACACATCAGTACTGCGGGGCGTCCCACCCGGCGCAGGTCGTTCAGATCCAGTGCCAGTCCCACCCGGGTCAGGATGATGATCAGAGCGATTTGCCGCAGGTCGGGTGCCAGGTGCAGCAATTCCGGCGCAAGCAGATCGCCGCCGTGGGGACCGAGCAGCATGCCGGTGAGCAGCATGCCGCACAACCCGGGCAGCCGCAGTCGACAGGCAATCCGGGCGGTCGCCATGCCGCATAAAAAAAGAAGTGCGAGACTGGTCAGCATGAAAAAACGTTTCCTTTCCGTTCTTTGAGGCATAAAAAAAGATGACTTCTCCACCTTGCGGCGCAGAAGTCATCAGCTGAACATTCAGCGGTTTCGACTCGATAAGTTCGCGGGAGAACCTCATTCCCGATGAGGGATATCATATCGCATACACTGAAAAATGTCAAATTCCCCGGCAATAATATCGACTTTTTTTCGTTCCGCATATACAGTAAAAGTACCGAATAAATTTCAAGGAGCAGGTACATATGACGATCTGGAAGAAGGTTTCCGTCGTGGTGATCATTGCGGCGCTGGGCGGGGGCGGCTGGTACTGGTGGCAGGAGCGGCAGAATCGTGCCGGAGAGCAGGTGCAGTACAAGACGGTCAATCTCCGGCGGAGCGATCTCATCGACGCGATCTCCGCCACCGGCACCATCGAGCCGGAAGAACTGGTGGATGTCGGCGCCCAGGTGGGCGGGATGGTGGCGACTTTCGGTATCGACGAGGACGGCAAAACCATCGATTACGGCTCGCGCGTCAAGGCCGGCATGGTGCTGGCCCGGATCGACGATTCCCTCTATACCGCGGAACTCCGGCAATGCGAGGCGCAGCTGGCGCAGGCCAAAGCCAATCTGCTCAGCGCGGAGGCTTCCTTGAAGCAGTTGTACGCCAAGCAGGAACTGGCAAAAAGCAACTTCGCCCGGGCTGAACAGCTGCGGCCGAGCGGCGCGGTTTCCCAGTCGGAATACGACACGAGCAAGGCGGAACTGGACGTCGCTGTTGCCGACATCGCCGTCGGTGCCGCCACCATCGAGCAGGCCAAGGCGGAAATCGCCAGCGCGGAGGCCGCCCGTGACCGGGCCCAGCGCAATCTCGGATACTGCACGATTTCCTCTCCGGTGGACGGGGTGATCATCGACCGGCAGGTGAATGTGGGACAGACGGTGATTTCGAGCATGAGCGCTCCGAGCCTGTTTCTGATCGCCAAGGATTTGAAACGCATGCAGATCTGGGTGGCGGTCAACGAGGCGGACATCGGGCGGATTCAGCCGGGACAGCGGACGATTTTCACCGTGGACACGTTCCCGGGCGAAACCTTTCAGGGGATCGTCAGCAAGGTCCGGCTGAATGCGACCATGTCGCAGAACGTGGTGACCTATGTGGTGGAAGTGACGACCGACAACTCCAGCGGCAAGCTGCTGCCGTACCTGACCGCTTCGGTGAAATTCGTCATCAACGAGCGCAAGCAGGTGCTGGCCGTGCCTAACGCGGCGCTGCGCCTGCGACTCGGCGATGAGGAACCCGGCGGCGCCATCTGGGTGCTGGAGGAAGAGGGTCCCCGCCGGGTCTCGGTCGAAACCGGGTTGAACGACGGGATTTTCACGGAGGTTTCGGGAGAAGGCCTTGACGAAAATACCCGGGTCATCACCGGGGTCACGGCGGTGGAAGCCGGTTCCGACCAGCAGTCGAAGAATCCCTTCCTGCCCACGCCGCCGAAACGCCGCTGAACCGGGGAGGCGCATGATGGGGTTTATCGAAACCAGAAATCTCTGTAAAACCTATTTCCTCGGTGAGGTCAGCGTCCCGGTTCTCCGGGATGTCTCGCTGGAGATTCAGCAGGGGGAATATGTGGCGCTGATGGGGGCTTCCGGATCCGGCAAAAGCACGCTGATGAATATTCTCGGAGCACTGGACCGGCCGACGTCCGGGGAATATTATCTGGACGGTGAGGAGATCGGCGGCATTTCCAATGACCGGCGGGCGATGGTCCG
>CASFXO010000107.1 GCA_949298665.1 uncultured Lentisphaeria bacterium | reverse complement strand
GCATCTATCGAGATATGCGACGGGCCAAACGCGGAGAACCGATGCACAACGGCCTCCCGCATCACGGGTTGATGATCGTGATCGCCTCCAAGTTTCTGCTGGCCATCGGGCTGTGGATCGCCCAGCTGTGGGTGGCCGTGGAATTCGACAACGACAAATGGGCCATCGTATTCGCGCTGGGCAACGTGGTGACCAATCTGCTGGTCTGCTTCTGCACCTGGATTCTGATCCGGCTGGAACGCGGCGTCACGCCGCCGATTCACCTGGACGAAATTCCGGACTGCGCCTCCTGAGCGTCCCCTCCGGGAAAGAGCGGCTGAGAGGAAATTATGTGGAACCGCCTGCGCCTGTGGGTCGAAACGTTCGACAAACATTTTCACCGCATACCGTGGCGCGGGCCGGATGCTCCCTATTGGAACCCATTGTTTTATGCCCTGTGGGGAGGGTGGTTTCTCCTCTGGTCGGTGCTGCCGCTGATCGCGCTGGAAAACGACTTCATCGATATTCTGGAAAACATCGTCTGGGGCCGTCATTTTCAATTCGGCTATGACAAGAACCCCTACCTCGGCGCGTGGATCGGGTACTGGAGTTTCCACCTGACCGGAGGGACCTGGATCAGTTATTTTCTCAGCCAGGTGTTCGTCAGCGGCGGCTTCGTCGCCGTCTACCTGCTGGCCCGGAAAATGCTGAACCGGACCGAGGCGTTGTTTTCGGTGCTGCTGCTCTGGGGCATCACCTTTTACGGGATGAAGGCGACGGAGCTCTGCGACGACGTCATGGAAATGGGCGTGTGGCCGTGGCTGGTCTACTGCTTTTACTGCGCGCTGCGGGCCGAACGGCGCCGGACCGGCTACTGGCTGCTGACGGGGCTCTGTGCCGGAACGGCGCTGATGATCAAGTATTATGCGCCGGTACTGCTGCTCTCCATGCTGGCGATCATGCTGACGACCCGGGAGGGACGGCGCGCCTGGACCGAACCGGGACCGTATCTGGCGGGCGCGGCGGCGCTGCTGATCGCGCTGCCGAATATCCTCTGGCTGCTGCGGAACGATTTCGTGGCCATCGACTATGCTCTGGGGCGGGCGTCTCTGGGCGGCGGCATCGGTGCGGTGCCGTGGAGCGCCCATTTCACCGAACCGCTGCGGGCGCTGAACCGGGTGCTGGGGGTGCTGGCCGTGCCCGCTGGAATTTTCGCGATTTTCTTCTTCAGCCGGGACCGGAAGGCGCCAGCGCCGGAACGCTTCGACCGGATATTCGTCGGGGTGATCGCCTGGGGACCGTTCGCACTGACGCTGCTGTTTTCCCTGATAACGGGCGGGGGGATCAATTACTCCTGGGTGGTGCCCTGTTTCCTCTGGTTCGGGCTGTTCTGCTTTCTCTATTACCGGCCGAGGATTTCCGCCTGGAACGGGCGCGGCTTCATCGCGACCATGACCGGACTGGCATTGGTTTTCGGCGTCATCTTTCTGCTGCGCTCGACCTGGCATCAGGGTTACCGCAAAAAGGGGTGCGATTACGAAAACTATCCCGGACGCGAGAGCGCGGCGGCCCTGACCGAACGCTGGCGCGCCGAATACGGCACTCCGCTCCGGTTCGTGATCGGCAACCGGGAGGACTCCTGTAACCAGGCGGTGTATTCTTCCGATGCGCCCGAAGCCTACTTTTCCGCCAATCCCGCCTTCAGTCAGTGGATCGACGAGGAGGAGATCCGCCGGCACGGGGCATTGATGCTCTGTTCCGAATTATGGCCGGAGGTGGTTCCGGAAGACGTTCAGGTACGGAAGCTCTATCCGAAACCCGAGTGGTGGAGCCGGGTGGAACGGGATTTCGATACCACCCCCATCCGGCTGCTGCGCTGCCGGCGCGCGGTCCCCGGCTGGTTCCGCAAACCGGCGGGGGAGCCGCTCCCCGTGTACATCGCCTATTGCTTTGTCGTTCCCCGGGAGGGTCGCGTTTCCGGAGTCACGCCTGACAACGGAAGAGACGACACTGCGCCGTAACCATCGCATCCGCCCCGCCGCGGGACGGATGCCCGGAACGGCTCATCGGACTGGAACGCCGGCATATCCCCCCGCATCGCGTTTCATCCGGATCACGCCGGGAAACGGCAGATGCATCCCGGCGACCGACAGCCCGGACGCAATGGCCTGATCGAAAAAGCGCCGCCGGGCCTGCGCCGCTTTTTCCGGATCCATATCGTAGGTTGCACTGACTTCCGGGTGCGGAAGCTGGACAGCGGCTGCGTGGAGCAGATCGCCGATCACCAGCAGCGCATCAGTCGCATAAACCGTATGCCCCGGCGTGTGCCCGGAAGCGTCAAGCGCCCGGATTCCGGGCACCACCTCTTCCTCGAAACGGAAGGTCCGCATCCGGTCGCCATAGGCCTGAAAAATCTTCCGGGCGAGCTCTCCCCCCCTTCCGGCGGCGTCCGCCCAGTAATCACGTTCCGGAACGGAAACATACACCAGCGCCTTCGGAAAAACCGCATTCTCTTTCGCATCCAGCAGGCCGCCGATGTGATCTCCATGCATGTGCGTCAGCAGAACCACGTCGATCTTATCCGGTGTCATCCCGAGCTTTTCCAGACCGGCGATCATGTGTCCGCGGGCGCCACCGTTCCCGGCGTCGATCAGAACGGTCTTCCCGTCGCGCCGCAATAGAAAAACGTTGACGGACGACGCCGCACCCTTTTCTCCGGTCAGACGGCGGAATTCCTTTTCCTCCAGACCGGGAAAGAGTTCCCGCCGCATCGACGAAGGCGCGTCCTGAACCGCAATCACCTCCCATTCCCCGAAACGCAACGGCGCAATGTCCGTTTCCGCCACCACTCCGCCCTGCATCAGAGCAGCCATTCCCGCCAGCAGCCATCGCATCATCCGGCACCTCCCTGTTACTTCATTCACGGTCTCTCCCCCCGCTTCCGGCAACAGTATAACACCATCCCCGGACAAAATCAACCATACGGGTGAATCCCTCGAAAATGGCGTTCTGACCTCCCGCCCGGGCAACGCTTTCCGATTGCGGCAGACCGGTCGGAAGGCCCCGGCTTATTTTTCTCTTGCAATCATCGCCCGGGAATGCTACTTTATCGGTCGGATCGGCGATTCCGCCGGTAATGTGAAAGTTGATACTCAAGCACCCTTCGCGTCCCGGGGAAAATCCCGGCGGCACGACCAGCCAGAAAGGACGCCGTACCTTGACACCGGAGATAACGGAACG
Source organism: uncultured Lentisphaeria bacterium (assembly GCA_949298665.1). Classification (GTDB taxonomy): domain Bacteria; phylum Verrucomicrobiota; class Lentisphaeria; order Victivallales; family Victivallaceae; genus CALXOD01. The sequence continues at coordinate 3,012 of CASFXO010000107.1, read as the reverse complement.
CAGCCGTACCGGGGGCCCGCCCGCAAATGGACCATGCGGAACGCCGCACCCTGCCCCGCTCATCACCATCGGGGTTTCCACCTATAATCGCAAGGATTACCTCCGGGAATCGCTGCAGTCCCTGCGGCGCCAGACTCTGCGGGATTTTGAAATCATCGTCGTCGACGACGGGTCCACCGACGGCACACGGGAAATGATCAGGAAAGAATTTCCAGAAGTCCGTTACATCCACCAGAAAAACAGCGGCGACGCCGCAGCCAAAAACAGCGTTGCAGCTCACGCCGCAGGACGTTATCTGGTGTTCAACGATTCCGACGACCTGTTTCTGCCGGACGCGTTGGAACGTCTCTATGCGCCGCTGGCGGAACACCCGGATGACTGCAGCTACGGCCAGTACATCACCATCGACGCCGACGGGAACCAGCTGCCGACCCGCTCCAAGATGAAAACGTTTCCCAGCGGCGATATCGTCCCCGCTCTGATCATGCACGTCATCGTGCACGGCTGCGCCACCATGATGCCGACCCCCCTGTTCCGGACAATCGGAGGATACGACGCCACACTGCGGGTAGGCCACGATTACAAACTTGCGCTGGAGCTGGCGGCCCGGACCCGCCTGCATGCCGTTGCGGAACCGGTGTTTCTGCGGCGACGGCACGACACCAACCTCTCCAACGTCAACTATGAAAAAATCAAGTTGCTGCTGACGGTGGTGGAAGATTTCCTGAGCCGCCATCCGGAGACCCGATCCGCGCACGCCTCACTGGTCAGGAAACGCCTCGCCGCCTTTCACAACAAACTGGCCCGGGAAGCGAAAAAAGAAAAACGCGCGCCGGCGCTCATCCGGCAACATCTGCGCCAATCCCTGCGGGAAGAATTCTCTCTGAAAGCTCTTTTCCGGTATCTGGCCGCATGGGTTTGACCGTCTCCGCCTCCGGAGATACGAAGGGCTTCCCGTCCGGACGGCGAAGACCCTCTGCCCTCATGCTCATCGCGCCACCTCCAGAATGTGATCCACAGCGGCGTCCACCGTCAGCCGGGCAGTATCCAGCACCAGGTGCGGCGCGGGCCATGGTTCATATTCCCGTTTCTGAATCTCCACCCATGTCGGCAGTTTCAAATCGGGAATATCAGCGGAACGGCTTTCGGCACGCTGCCGGTGCAGGACCGCATCCGAACAGATGAACTCCACCTCCAGCGTCCGGCAGTTCGCCGCCGCGGCAACCGCGCGCCACCAGTTCCGGGTCAGTTCCAGCGGATTGACGCAGTCGGCGATTACCGAATGTCCGCGCGCCAACTGTTCCCCGGCCAACGCACAGGCCACCTCATACCCTTTCCCCTGAAGCGTCTCCCGGGTACATAATCCGACCCGCACCAACGCCTGCTCCAGCGTGTCGATGCGCAGATGCCAGGCCCCTGTGGCGGCAGCCAGAGCCCCGGCAACCGTGCTTTTGCCGGTCCCCGGCAGCCCGCCGAACAAAAACAGCATCGCTTCGCTCATGACCATGCTCCCCGCAACCACTAAAAAACGGCGCCCGCTGATCGAAAATCCACAGGATCATCCCATCAGCGGCGCCGTTCCGAAGACGCCGCCGGAGCGGCGCCAATCTGCAATTTACGACTGCGGCTGCTGCGATTCCTCCTCCTTCGGAACCTTCCCGAAAAGCCGCATGGTGCCTTCGGCAATGCGCTGGAACGCCGCATAGAGACCGGGGATGAACATCATCCCGACAATGGTCGCCACCAGCATTCCCCAGAACGTCGTGATCCCGATGGCCTGCCGGCTGCCGGCCCCGGCCCCGGTGGCGAACACCATCGGGAACACCCCGATCACAAACGACAGCGCCGTCATCATCACCGACCGGAACCGGAGCCGCATGCCGTTCAGCGCGGCTTCTGCAATGGACTTGCCCACATCCCGCTCCTGTTTCGAATATTCGACCATCAGAATCGCGGTCTTGGCGGTCAGGCCGATCAGCATCAACAAGCCGAGCTGGCAGTAAATGTTGAAACTCATGCGCACCCCCCACAGCGCCACCAGTCCGCCGAGCGTCGCCGTCCCGGCCGACAGAATCACTGAAATCGGCATGGTCCAGCTTTCATACTGGGCGACCAGGAACAGATAGGCGAAGGTGAGCGCCAGTGCCATCAGAAAGAGAATCTGTCCCTCATTCTGACTTTCCTGATAACTCATATTGGTCCAGCTGAGCTGGTAGTCGTGCGAAAAATCCTTGTCCACAATATTCTGTACAAGATTCATCATCTCGCCGGAACTGAAGAAGGGCACGCCCTGCGTATTGATGTTGGCCGCCGGAAACATGTTGAACCGCTCCGTCTGGCGCGGCCCCAGCGACCACTGGATCGTCGCCAGCGCATCCAGCGGCACCTGGGCACCGGTGCTGCTCGGCACATACAGCTGGTTGACGATGTTCAAATTCCGGCGGAAGTCCTCGGAGGACTGCATCTTGACCTGATAAGTCTTGCCGTACTTGTTGAAGTCGTTGATATAGACCGATCCGAGCTGGCTCTGCAGCGTCGAGAAAATCGAGCTGATCGGCACATTCATCGCCTCGGCCTTGTCCCGGTCGATGTCGAGCCGGAGCATCGGCGTATTCGCATCAAACGAGGTGAAGGCGTAAATCGCCTTGCCGGTCTGCATGATCTTGCCCAGCAGATTCTGGGCCGCCTGCGACAGCTCCTGCGAATCCTGGTCGCCGGTCGCCTGAAACGCGAACGAGACCCCGCCCGTCGCGCCAAGCCCCGGAATCGCCGGCGGCACAAACGCCGTCACCTGCGCATCGGGCAGGACCGCGCAGCGTTTCGTGATCTCTTTCTGTATGTATTCGATCTGCGTTTCCGGTGTTTTGCGTTCGCTCCAGTCCTTCAAAGTCACGATCACCATCCCGAGGTTTTCCCCCTGCCCGGCGGTCATACTGCGTCCCGGAACCGAAATCACATGATCCACCCCGGGCAGTTCCATGGAAATATCGCAGACTTCCCGCAGCGCGGCTT
>CASFXO010000106.1 GCA_949298665.1 uncultured Lentisphaeria bacterium | reverse complement strand
CAACGGATGCTGAACGCCTATTCCTGGCCGGGCAATATCCGGGAGCTGAAGCATTGCATTGAACGCATGGTGGTGCTGGCGCACGGCGAGCGGCTGGACGTCGGCGATATTCCGGAAAACATCCGGGCCGGGCGTGCCGTGAAGGCGTTGATCGCGCCCGCTGCCGAGACCGTCGCTGCGCCGCCGTCACCGTCTCCGGGGGCGGTACCCAAGCTGGGGGAATCCGAAAGAGAATTGATTCTGCGCGCGCTGGAGCTCTGTGGCGGCAATCGGACCCGGGCCGCTGCGGAACTCGGCATCAGTCGCCGGACGCTGCACCGGCGCCTGCACGCTTACGGGATGGCGGGAGATCGGCGGGAACTCAATTCAGAAGCCGGAGCGTCAGCGGAAGAGTCCCCAGCATGATCAGCAGCGAGGCGAGTGCGACGGGAATGCCGTAACGGGCGAATTCGCGGAAGGAGATCCGGATGTTTTTTTCGCCGGCGGCCTGCACCGTGATGACGTTGGCCAGGCTGCCGATCAGCAGCAAATTTCCGGCGAAGGCGTTGGCCATGGCGATCACGGCGCAGGCCGCCGGATCGCCGGAATCCACGACGTTGACCAGCAGCATGACCGCGGCGGAGTTGTTGATGAGGTTGCTCAAGGCGGCGGTGACCACGGTCAGGAGGCCGGGATGATCGAGCCGGACGCCGTAACGGGAGAGCAGGGCGACCAGGTCCTCTCCGAGACCGCGCGAAATGAAGGCGCCGACGACGACGAACAGGCCGATGAAGAGCACCATCAGCTGCCAGTCCACCAGTGCCAGCACCTTGCGGCTTTCCAGCCTGCGGCTGCACAGCAGCAGGCCCGCGGCGGTCAGGGCAACCAGGTAACGGGGCAGGGGCGTGGCGAGAAACAGTGCCACCAGAATGACGAGAACTCCCACTCCCTTGGTTGCCCGCCAGGCGTTGAACGGGATGGTTTCATCCGGCGGAGGGAGAGGTTCGGCGGAAGCCGGTGCCGCCCGGCGTACGCGTCCCAGCCGCAGGACGATTCCATAGGCAGCTCCGAGCGCCAGCAGTACCGGGAGCGCGGCGAATGCGGTGTAGCGGATGAAAGACAGGTGAACCAGCTGCCCGAGCACCACGTTCTGGGCGCTGCCGATGAGCGTCAGGGCGCAGCCGATGTTGCTGGCGAGGGCGAGACCGATCAGATAGGGCGCCGGATTGAGACGCCGCCGCAGCAGTGCGTCGGCGGCGACCGGCGTGAAGGCCAGACAGATGACATCGTTGTTCAGCACGCTTGAGAGCAGTCCGGCCGACCCCATCAGCAAAGCGAGAAACAGGGCGGGACGGTCGAGCGTCCGCGCCAGACGGTCCGCCAGCAGTTGATAGAGTCCCGAATAATGCAGCTGGGAGGCGATGACCATCAAACTGAACAGCAGCAGGATGGATTCCATGTTGACGGCGCGGACCGCTTCCGGAAGCGACAGGCAGCCGGTCGCCAGCATGGCGATGCCGCCCAGCATGGCGATGCCGGTGCGGTCCAGCCGGACGAAACAGGCATGCCCGACCGCGATTCCGAGATAGACGGCAAGGAAGATCAGCAGCGTGACGCTGCGGATGAATTCCGGAGAAGTCTGGAAAAATACGGAAGTCATGATGCCCGGAAACGCCGGTGGTCAGGGCCGTCAGATGCCGATGTCGGAAAGCATTTTGCAGGCGCGGTTGGTCAATTCGACCAGATCGGGATGGGCGGTTTCGAACTCCATGACGGAGTCCCGAAGTTCTTCGCCGAGGTCTTCCCGGTGCTCCGCGGCATCGCTTTTGAGCTGGTCAACCAGGGCGAGCAGTTCCGCTTTTTTGGCGAAGCTGATGTCGTGCGCCGTGGCGACGGCCTGTTCCAGTTGTTCCAGAATGGTTTTCTTCATCATGAACGCCCTCCTCTCTGCCGCATCACTATACGGCCGCCCGGCGGAAGATGCAAGCCGAAAAGAAGGAAATCCGCGTTTTTGCTTGCTTTTTCATTTCCCCACGGTATATTCAGGAGCGGCACGCCCGGAACGGGATTTTTCTTTTTCCGGGACGCCGGTTGGCGCGGCGGAGGAAAACGCGCGGATGGAGAAGGGAACGCCCCGGCGGTTTTCCCTCACGGCAAGAAAAGCATTGTGGCCGGAGGGGCCGGTGCGGCAGGATGAGCATTTTCAGAAGAGGTTGTCCGAATGGGCGAGGTCTCCGGCGACAAGAGCCGCTATGTGGCGGACAGCATTTTTTCCTACATCATTCAGCACCGACTGAAGATCAACGACAAGCTGCCTTCGGAAGAGGAGCTGGCGGAACTGCTCGGGGTCAGCCGCAGCAGCATCCGCGAAGGACTGCGGAGTTTGAAGTTTCAGGGGTTGTTGCAATCCTCTCCCAGGCGGGGGACTGTGCTGCAGCCGGTGGATTTTTCCAGTATCTGTCATATTCTGGCCTATCAGATCGCCATCAGCGACGTGTCGTTTTACCAGCTGCTGGAGGCGCGCCGGGCGATTGAGCTGGGCGCGCTGGAGCTGGTGGCGGCGCGGGCGTCCGAATTGCGGTTCGACGAATGGCGGGAACTGGCTGACTGCAGCGAACGGGGAGAGGCCGACGACGCATTGGAATATATCTGTCGCCGGGATCAGGCGTTTCACCGGAAGCTGCTGGAGCTCAGCGGCAATGAGCTGTTGATCTCTTTTTCCCGGCTGCTGGAGCTGTTTTTCACGCCGCACCGCTGCGCCCGGCGTACCTCTACCCGGCAGACTTCCCTGGAGCATGTCATGCTGCTGGATGCGCTTGAGGCGGGAAATCTGGAGCTGGCCCGGGGGTTGCTCAAGCGCCATTTGAACACATGGCTTTGAATCGCCGTTTTCTCGGCCGCGGCGTCCCGACTTGATTTTTTCAGGAAAATTTTCATCCGGTCTTGACATTGTGAAGACTTTGTATTATAATTTTATTTGTCAGACAAATAAGTGTTTTTTTTGTCATATTTTCAATAAAAATTTTAATAATTGGTTTTATTGTCATACGATATAGGGGGTTGAGATGGATTTTTCCCGAAAAAGCCGGGTGTTGGAAAAACTGCGCGCGGGGCAGGTCGCGGTCTCCTACAAAAGCAATCTTTCCTGCCCGCGGGTGGTGGAGATCGCCGCCCGGTCCGGATTCGATTGCGTCTGG